>CAZEHZ010000104.1:0-8324 GCA_964512385.1 uncultured Victivallaceae bacterium
TTAAAATTTAAAATATTTATTGTCTACAATATAGCCGGTTTTGCATAATCGACTATAATATTTGCGTTATCCGTTGACTATTTACAAATAATGATTATATTAACGCTATCAAATATATAAAAATCAGGAAATAAAGAAATGTGGAAATATTACGCATTGTTGTCGGCATTATTTGCGGCGGTAACGGCATTATTGGCCAAATGCGGTGTAAAAAGCATTGATTCAAACTTAGCTACGGCCATCCGCACCACGGTGATTCTGGTTTTAACGTGGGGAATAGTGTTGTGCAGCGGCAGTGCCGGACAGTTGAAGAGCATTTCCTGGCGTGGCGTAATATTTCTGGCGGGTTCCGGCGTCGCCACCGGATTATCGTGGCTTTTTTATTTTAAGGCGCTTCAGCTTGGCGACATCTCAAAAGTTGCGCCGCTGGACAAATTAAGTGTTGCATTGGTGGTATTATCCGGCATTCTGTTTTTTCATGAAAAAGCCACGTGGCAACTAATCTGCGGCAGTAGTTGCATCCTGTTCGGCACCTTGTTGCTTCTGCATGGTAAATGAGGTGAAACCATGCAAAACCACCCCGCCAAAATCATCAGTTCAGCCGAGGAGCGTTTAACCGCCGCCTGTATACTCAGTACGGTTGGCGGAATTTTGGACATCTACACATATTTGTGCCGAGGCCGGGTTTTTGCCAATGCGGTTACCGGCAACATGGTGTTGCTGGGGTTGAATCTGGCACAATTCCAATTGGTAAACTGCACAAAATATCTGCTGGCAATCCTGTTTTATGCACTTGGCGTGCTGGCGGCGGAGTATATTCATAAATATACTGAAAGTGAAAAGCGGCTGGCATGGCATCAATATGTTCTGCTTACGGAAATTATCTGTTTGCTGCCGGTCTTTTTTGTACCTTACGGCAAATGGGACTTTGCGGTAAACTCGCTGATTTCGTTTGTCTGTGCGTTGCAGGTGCAGACTTTCCGCCGTGTACATGGTTTACCGTTTGCCTCCACCATGTGTACCGGCAATCTGCGCAGTGGAACTGAAGCGGTGTTCCGGTGGCTGCATGGCGGTGCAGATAATGGTGAACTTGGTAAAGCGGGGCGTTATTACCTGATAATTTCTTGTTTTGTTGGTGGTGCGGTATTGGGCGGCGTGTTATTGAATTACTGGGGATATAATTTTTTCTGGCTGGCCCCGCTGGGATTAGTTGCGGCATTTTTTGTTATCAGCAGTAAGCGTCAAGTGGTATTGATAAGCCGCCGCTGGCGCAAAAAAAAGTAAAGAAAAATCTGAACATTTAGTTGATAATCCGAGCATTTATAACGACACGTTTATTCTTGAATAGAATCTCATGGTGTTTTTGCTCGGCTTGTAGTTGTTTATAGCCCCAAAATAATATCATTACCCAAATGCATATCACCTAGAAACGAATTCTGTTATTGCCAAACAGCAAAGGCAATATAAGCGGTAAGCCGCCGACAATAATCCATATTCCAGGATTGCCTAAAATCAACGGCACCGGCAGCATCATAATCGCAGTAACGGTAAATCCTATCCGCACCATACTTTGTCGCCAATCTAAAATTTGTTTATTCATTACTATTCCCGCTTTTAAAAACTAAATGTTCATCTATAATACAATTATTTGCGTTGCCGATTAAGTCAATTGGCTCCATTCCTGAATGCGTTGTTTCATTTCGGCTAAATTTAAAATACCGTAGGCAAAGCCTTTTTTTACCAGTTCCGGCGGAATAAATTCATCATATTTCTCAAACAACGGCAGTTCGTTCGGATAAATAAACTCCATAGGGTCCAGCGGAAGGGCGGCTTGTGCGGCCAGAATACGGAAAAATTCACTTTGGGTCGCTTTCATCTTAAACTGAATAAAATATGGGCGGGACGAGTCTAAGCCGGATAAGCCTAACTCTTTGGCGCACTTTAACTTTAAAAAACGCTCCAACGCTAAGAAGGCGTAACTGCCCAGCCACGGGAACAGGCACCACATGTCGCCGCCCAAATTAATCAGCGGCGTGTTATTCAGGCCGGAGTGCATGGCGCTGTGCCGGGCTTCCGCCAGTCTTACCACGGCATTTTTCATTAAATACGGATAAATCTCCTGCTCCTGCAAAATTTGCCGCATGCGAGTTAGAATCTTGGTGTTGATATCGCCGGGGCATTGCCCGAAATAGGCCGGAACTTGTCCTTTAACTTCGGCGCAATATACTAAATGGCGTTGATGGTCAATTTCTTCCACAATCCATACCTGACCGGCCAGCGCAATTTTTTCGCCAATCGGCGGCGGCATACAAATCGTGCCCAGCTCCTGCGAGTGATTCCGCACGGTGTACTCCTCATTCTCTTTAAACACCGCATAGAATTTGAATGAATTGGTTTGGCGTTCACCGGACAAGCCGATAATCAGACCGCCGGTTTCGGTACGCTGAATTTGTTCGGTATCCAGCAAATGCCGTAACAGAATGCGGTAGTCGTCGGCCGTGATACGGTGAAAATAACTTAATGTCAGGACTTTAGCCGCCAGTTCCGCCGGTTTTAATTCGCCGGATGATGCCAAAATACCCATGGTTTGATGATACAACAAACTGAATGGCAAGCGGTCGAGTTTGGGCGGCTCCACCCAGCGTTCTTCCCGGTAAAGTTGAATTAACGCTATCCCCTGCAAGAGTTTCCACGGAATCGTTATCGGCAGCATGGCACGGGATTCGGGCATCTCTTCCCGCATGACAAACCACATTTCCGGCGGCAGGTCCCGCCGCCCGGTACGCCCCATGCGTTGCAGAAAACTGGACACGGTAAACGGGGCGTCAATTTGAAACGCCCGTTCCAAGCGGCCAATGTCAATACCTAATTCCAAGGTGGCGGTGGTAACGGTAGTCTGGAATTGTTCATCATCTTTCATCACCGCCTCGGCGGTTTCCCGATATGAAGTGGAGAGGTTGCCGTGATGAATCAGAAAGCGATCCGGTTCATGATTCAGTTCACAATAACGGCGTAAAGTAGTCGTTACCGCTTCACACTCTTCACGGGAATTTACGAAAATCAGACATTTTTTACCGAAAGTATGCTCAAAAATATATTTCATGCCGGGGTCGGCATTAGTTGGAGCGGCAACCGTGGGCGAGTCCGGCGGCGTCAGGCAATTTTCCACGGTTTTCCCCTCGGCGGCCTGAGCACCCTGCACATAAAAATGCTCCATCGACAATCTCCACTTAACCGGAGCGGCCGGAATTTGCGGAATAAAAGTTTTCCGCCCCGTACCGGCGGCCAGAAACTTGCCGGTATTTTCCAAATCGCCAATCGTGGCCGACAAGCCGATGCGTCGTGGATTGACTCCGGCCAATTTGCTCAGCCGTTCAATCAGGCAAATGGTCTGCCCGCCCCGGTCGCCGCGCAACAACGAGTGAACTTCATCAATGACAATAAACCGCAAGTCGCCGAATAACTTGGCGATATACGCATGCTTATGCAACAGAAGAGCTTCCAGCGACTCCGGCGTAATCTGCAAGATGCCGGACGGATTTTTTAACAGTTTGTTTTTATGCGACTGCGCCACATCGCCATGCCAGTGCCAAACCGGGATATCCGCCTCCCGGCACAACTCATTCAGCCGCAGAAACTGGTCATTTATTAAGGCCTTTAACGGCCCGATGTATATTGCCCCCACCGACTTCGGCATATCTTCGGTAAACAGGGTAAGAATCGGAAAAAACGCCGCCTCGGTTTTGCCCGATGCCGTGGACGCCGCCAGCAAAATATGGTCGTCGGTATTAAACACCGCATCGCCGGCCGCCACTTGAACGGCACGTAAAGACTCCCAGTTATTACTGTAAATAAAGTCTTGAATAAACGGTGCATAACGGTCAAAAATAGTCATGCCGCCTCCCTATATTTCAAATTCTTCAAATTGTTTTTCCGCTTCATCTTTGGCGTCCGGCGGTGTAAAAGCAAATTGATTGGAGCTTAAGAGTTCCGCCACATTTATCTGCGGATTCTGATAAACAATATTCAGCAATTCAATATAATCCCGAATCACCTCTCTGGGGGTAATGTGCGTAGCGGCTCCCACTCGGCTGAATTCGATTTTAATAAACTCAATCATCTGCTCCTGCGTTATTACGGCGGAATACTCAAATAATCCGGCGTGAATTTGAGTTACTTTTTCAATTAAAATCAACATTTCTTCGTAAGTTAAAGGCGACAGATGAATCACCGGCGACAGCATATCTTTTACGGCGGAGTTTGAAAAACGGCCGTCGGACAAGCGGGATTTTAACGCTTCGTAACTGAATACCCCCCGCCGGGTGTCCTCGATACACTGCGGAGTACCGCCCATAATAAAACCCAAATAACGGGCCTTGCCCTGCAACGTGTCGTTATACATGGTCAAAATTTTCTCGTAATTATACTGCCGGGTAATACTGTTGGGAATTTTATAAATATTTACCAGTTCGTCAATTAAAATCAGCAAGCCGCTGTATCCGGCTCGTTTGAGAAATACCGCAAAGAGTTTGATATATTCGTACCAGTTGTCATCACTGACAATGATATTTACGCCTAAATCGGCCTTGGCCTCGGTTTTGGTGGTGTACTCGCCCCGGAACCATTTGATTACCTTATTTTTATTGTCGTCATTCGCCGTTACATAGGCTTGATAGTAGATGGTTAAGAGTTTGGCAAAATCAAAACCATGTACTAATTCATTGAGTCCGGCGGTTACTTCATAGATTTTCTGCTCCACCAAAGTGGTGAATTGCGGGGCGTCCGGCGGAGTTCCGGCTAAAGTTACCTCGCTTTGCACCGAACTTATCCAGCGATCTAAAATCAAATTTAAAGCTCCGCCCTCCGGCCGGGTTTTGGTGGAGAGGTTTTGAATCAGCTCTTTATAAGTGGCCAGTCCCTGACCTTTAGTGCCTTGCAAACGGCGTTCCGGCGACAAATCGGCATCGGCCACCACAAAATTTTTGTCCATTACATAATTGCGGATAGTTTGCAGCAAAAAACTTTTACCGCTGCCGTATTTACCCACAATAAAACGGAACGAGGCGCCGCCGTCGGCAATAATTTCCACATCATGCAATAAGGCGTTAATTTCCACCTCCCGCCCCACCGTGATATACGGCAGACCAATGCGGGGTACTACGCCGCCTTTTAACGAATTTATTATGGCGTTGGCGATTCTTTTCGGAATTTTCATAAGTCAAACATTCCTTTTAGTTCATCAAGATAATCGTCTAAAATTTCGGGGTTATCACCGTTAAAAACCAGAACGGTGTCATTGAAACGGTCAAATAATTTTTCATTTATGCCGTCGGCCAGTAATGACGGCATTAAGTGTGCGGAGTTCAAAAAGTCGCCGTAAGGTTCATGTTTCAGGAGCTTTATTAAAAACTGCCGTTCAATTTCCGTTAAGCCGTAGTTTTCTGGTGCAACCGGCAACGGCGGCGGCAAACAGACTGCCGGAGTCGGCGGTGGTTCAACCACGTTTTCTTCTTCCACCAGCAATTTATTTTGCGTAATCTGCGCAGTTTGCCGAATTGAGTCCAGCTTGCTTAAATCCAACTTTATTTCCGTTGCCGCCGTGGGTGGCGGAGGGGGCGGAGCCGGCAGATATTTCTCAATTACCGTAAGTAGCAACTGACGATATTCAGCGGAATTTTCCGGTGACTTTAAGCGTGGCTTCAGTTCAAGTCGTTCCCGCAGTAAACTCTCCTGCAGTTTAAAAATATTACTCAAGGTGTGCAGATTACGTTTATTCAGCAAATAAAAATTATATGACCAAGCTCCATTGGTGCAGCAATACTGGCGACCGTCCGGAAAATCATAAACCGCATTCGGGCAGATTACCGGTTCATAAAACACCGCCGCCGCAAAAATGTCATAAAGATTGCGCCGCCGTTCGCCAAACAAGACTCCGGCCGGATTGTCCGGTTTTTTTTCGGCCAAATAAGACCAAATTGCCGCATAAGTTCCGGCGGTAATTTGTGTATATAATTCCGGATTCTGCTGATATACCCTGGATTTGCTCAACTGGCCGCGGGTAATGTAGTTCAAAGCCGCAAAAACGTCATTTGCCGGGTATTGAGTAAAGTGCATTAATATTTGGATATGAGCCGGTTTATCTGTTAAGGCAATTCCGTTCAGCAACGTTTGCTCCAAGCCGTAATAAATTACATAATCTTTTAAGTATAAACGACCAAACCCGTCAATTTGCGGATTGATATCTTTATAGTTCAAATAAAAGTTTTTCAATTTTTCAAAACCGTCGGCTAACGAGGTTACGCCGATCTGGTTAATCAATTCATAGATATAAATCTGAGCAAATCCCAATGGCGCAAATTCATATTCTCCATGTCTGATTTTGGTACGCCAGGAAAAATAGCCCCGTAACTGCGGCAGACTCATGGTGTTATAGGTGGGGGCGCAATAACTGGAAAAATTACCGGAATAGTTAAAATCGTCCTCAAAATCCGCCATAAATTTGCCCTGCCGATAAAAAACCACGCTGTCGGGCAGGGTGCCGTAGCTGTTATAAGCAATTTTCCGCATCTCATAATATTTAGCCGGAGTAACGTTCAACCGCCGGCTCGACGACGGCGGAATCGGCTCATCTTGATAAATTTCGGGTGAAACAGTGCTTGAAATCATATTGTTATCGCTCATTTTTCTTTCACCTTTTCTAATTTATTCCGCTTAAATTCAACTTATAATCCGGCTTGCCGACGGCGCAGTTTGGCGTTTAAGGCCTGCAAATTCACCATGAGTGAATTTCTGGTTTTACCAAGCTTAATCATGGCGATGGTGGTAATGAAATTTAACGCTTTTTTAGTTGCCGTACCCGCTTTCATCCGAGTGGAGCCGGCCACAATTTCCGCTCCGCTGGCCAACGCAATTAAAATGTCCGTCTCCTGCCGGGCAACGGCGGACTCCTGCATCATTACCGTTACCGCTCCGCAACTTTTGGCGTAGGCTAAAGCACTGCGAACGTAGAATGCCGACCCGCTGGCGGAGATGCCGATTACTACATCTTTTGCGGTTAAATTCAGCAGTAACAACTCCGGCACACAAGACGCATCTTCTTCATTATCATGCTCTATGGTCAACGCCGCCTCATTGTTGCCACCGGCCACCAACGCCACCGCCTGACTTTGTTTGATTCCGTAAGTGCAAGGCAGTTCCACCGCATCCACGGCGGCCAGTCGCCCGCTGGTACCGGCGCCGACATAAATTATTCGACCGCCGGAGGGCAGGTTTTCGGCAATTTTTTCGGCCGTGGCGGTAATGCCGGGCAGGGCGGCGGCAAAGGACTGCGCCGCCTCGTTTTCGGCCGTAAACAACCGTTCCGCCAAATCTTCAGTGCTTAAATCGGTTAATTCCAAATCCTTAAACAACGGTTTTTCGGTTGGCATATCCACCACCGGCGGCAGGGTAAAGTCCGGCTGTCCGGCGATTCCGGCGGCCAGAAGCCCGGCCCCGAATAACTGCATATTCCAGCTGACCACCTGAGTTACCAACGTTGGCGTGCGGCGTTCCGGCGGCGTGAATAAACGCTGATTAAGCAGTTCCGCCAAATCCGTCTCCGCCGTTTGCGCCGCCGCCGCCAAGCCGCCGGTAAGGATAACTTCATCAACATCATAAATGATTCCGGCGGTAACGATTATTTGGGATAGAGAGTCCAAATAACGGTTAAATTCCGCCGACTCCCGCCGGAACACCCCGGCTAAATCGCCCCGGTTGAGTTTGGCTAAATTCACCGCACTGGCCAGTTCGTCAAAACGGCCGGCCGGAGTACGCACACTGCCCAATAACGTAAGTTCACGACTTGGCCGGTAACGGTGCGACTCTTTTAGCACCGCACATCCCAAGCCCGTCCCCACCGCCAGCAGTGCGGCCTTGGCATCCGGTGAAATATACCCGCATTTTACCGCCGCAATCAAGGCGGCATCGGCGTCATTTATCATAGCGCACGGCACGTTAAAACGCTCTTCAAACTGTTTTTTCCACTCTGGATTACACAAGGCCGTCAGATGTTTGGCCGCCAGAGTAACGCAACTGCCTTGATAATTTACGATTCCGGCCGTAGAGATGCCAATGGCCGCAATATTGCCGATTTCGGTTTTCAGTAAATTTACCGCCTGTAAAATGGCGTCAAACACCGTACCGTTAGCCGTGCAGGATAAATTGCTGGGCACCCGCACCACTTCAAAATCCGTTTTAACGCCATCCAGTGCCGACTTATCAAATAATGCGGCCTTTAACCAAGTGCCGCCGATATCTATAGACAGAAACTTTTTCATAATTCTCCT
>CAZEHZ010000105.1:0-8191 GCA_964512385.1 uncultured Victivallaceae bacterium
ATTCACTCCCCTGTGTGACATGGGAGCTAAGAGCGCAAAAAGGGATATTGTCATATATAGTTTCAATTCACTCCCATGTGTGACATGGGAGCAGTCGTTTACACTTAATGGCCTCATTGAGGTGTTTCAATTCACTCCCATGTGTGACATGGGAGTTGGATGCCCCCACGGTTAACAGCTATTTGACGTTTCAATTCACTCCCATGTGTGACATGGGAGGTTTAAATCTACCGGACACGCCGCCGCATCGAGTTTCAATTCACTCCCATGTGTGACATGGGAGGGAAGTTGCCGAAAACTTTAAGGGGCTGATATGTTTCAATTCACTCCCATGTGTGACATGGGAGTTAAAATCGCAAAATGCCTCCAGATAGAGGCAAGTTTCAATTCACTCCCATGTGTGACATGGGAGAATAATCGCAAAACAAACTTGGAGAACTTTTTAGTTTCAATTCACTCCCATGTGTGACATGGGAGATGATGAGGTGAAACAATGAGAACTAAACTTGTTTCAATTCACTCCCATGTGTGACATGGGAGCTTATGTTACCTGCTCCGAATACCCCCCATGGGGTTTCAATTCACTCCCATGTGTGACATGGGAGTTAAAAACTGTAAATCCATTTGGGCTGACGGTGTTTCAATTCACTCCCATGTGTGACATGGGAGAAGACGATATTATCTACCGCCAATTTTACCCGGTTTCAATTCACTCCCATGTGTGACATGGGAGTAAAAACAATTCACAAAGTAAAAAATATATGGGTTTCAATTCACTCCCATGTGTGACATGGGAGTTATGTCATCATCCGCACCGGCGGGCAGCGGCTGTTTCAATTCACTCCCATGTGTGACATGGGAGAAGGCAAAAAACACAAGAAAGATGTAAAAAAAATGTTTCAATTCACTCCCATGTGTGACATGGGAGAGCAGTTTCTTTAAATCATGTTCAATTTTCAAAGAACCTTAAAAAAAGATTAAGCTTTTTTTACTCACGAAAATGATATTATTTATGTAAGTTGATGATTGTCAACACGTGCGAGCGATGAGCTTGACTTCGCTTCAATATGGCGTTCGCAACTTGTCATAATAACAACATGTCGTTATCTAAATCCGGAATGGAACGAACCCCATAATGGAATACTTTTTCCACCCAACGATTACCAAGATTGTAAATTCGTAAACTGTCTTTTTCCTTATCAATGATTTGCAAAAGTGCGGCTTGCAACTCTACAAATTTATCCCATTGTATTTGACACTCAAATACCGAATTTTGCACTCGTAATCCATAATTACAGCAGGTTTTTGCCACTTTATTTAGGCGGCGGCGACCGTTGCTGTCTGTTGTTGACACATCGTAGGTAACAATAATCTTCATCTGTTATTTCCAAATATAAGGTACATAATATGCCTCTTCGCCACGCAGAAACTTGGCCAATAAACGAGCTTGAACAAAGAAAAGCAGTCCTAAAGGGATTTTCTCATTAAGCCAATCGTGTTGCAACTCGTCTTTTTTTCGCTGTTGCCAGGCATCTAAAAAAATCTTTCTTCCGCTGTCATTCAACAAAACGGCACCATTGGAGAACTCGGTAAAGTCATCCTTACCGATGCGGCGATTATTGATTAATGACAACGCCAGACGGTCAACAATCGGGGCTCGATACTCCTCCACCATATCTAAGGCTAAACTTGCCCGCCCCGGACGATCACAATGCAAAAATCCGACCGCCGGATCTAATCCTACACACTCAAGCGCCGCAATTACTTCGTGTAAAAGCAGTGTATAACCGAATGACAACATGGCATTGACACGATCCAAGGGCGGGCGTCTGGAGCGGCCATGAAAGCAAAACTCATTTGAATTTTGCGTAATCAAATGATTGAATACGCCGAAATATCCGTCGGCTGCTTTGCCTTCAATGCCACGAATTGAGTCTAACGAATCCGTTGTTTGCAGTTGTTTGAGTAGTTGCCATAAAAGTTCGGCGGCAGTTGAAACTTGACTGTCTTCGGCATTATGGTCCCGTAAAAATCGACGCAAAACAGTTCGACTGTTAGAAATTTTACTTAACAACAACATGCGTACTAAAGCCAAACTTTGTTCAGCGGAATCGGCAACCCGATACTGAGAGCGCCGCAACAGTACATTGCCGGACACCGGCCCCTCTACTCGTGCTAAAAAACGGCCGAACTCATCTAAAAAAGAGATCAATATGTCATTTTCAGCACAAAAATGCATTAAATACGGCGAACACGAAACCCGACCACAGCATACAATGCCGGATAAATTATGGCCGGGCAATCTTATCGGCTCCTGTCCGTCTCTGGCAATCTGAATTGTTAATCCCTCTTTCGAAAGATAACTGCCCGGAGTCGTTACATATAACGTGTTAAGCAATTTTCTCATTCAATAAGTTCCTTTGCAAAAAACTCGGTTATAGCACACGACTTTAGCGTGGGCGGCAAACAATATTCAAATAATGAACACGCCCGGCAACGCTTGGCATAAACAGGAACCTCATATTCTCCACCGGCCATAATTTTCTGACAAGCTTTGATAACGGACAGGGTAAACGAGCGCAACGACTCATCTATTTCAACCGGTACACGTTCTCTATTTTCAAAGTAAAACAGTGCACCGAGTTCAATTTTGGTCTTCATCATCTCTTCTAAACAGAGAGTTTGAGCGCAAAGTTGAACCCGGTCGCGGTCATCTGGTTTGTCTTTGCCGCGTTTGTATTCCACCGGAACAATAATATTGCCGGATAAAAATTCGACGGCGTCGGCCACCCCGGTTAAGCCGAGTTTTTCAGAGGCCAACGGCAAGGCGTATTCCACTCTTCGTTTGGCCGACTTACTATTTCTACCCGGCAAGTCCACCCGCCGGTGAAGTTGCCGGCCATCCGCCGTAAAAAAGTTTTCCCGCCAATATTGTTCCTGATGAATAATTGCGAATTGCCGTGGGCAATACACATAGTGCTGTAAGGCTGAAATCATCAATCGTTCATCAGGCGGAATCATTTTTTACCTCGTTATACCAACTCTTGAATTTCAACATTTTCCGGGCAGGCCGCTCGATCAATCTCTATATTGTAATCATTAAAAGTACGTGGTACTTCCACGTCGGCTTTTTTGTTGATGGCCACCAAGTCAAACAGTTTCCATGCCGGAGCATTCCCTAAAGCGTCGGCGTGCTTAAACACAATCAATTTTTTAGTGGACATGGTGCCACGAGCGGCCGAATGGTCATATTCAAACATACAGGATAAGGCTTTAAAGAACAACTCTAAATCTTCGGTAGAGAACCCGGTATCGTGCGCAAATTGCGGAGAAATGAACCCGCGAGCAACATAAAGACCGTATGGAACCGTGTATTTACGCCCCATGGTGCGTTCTTTATCCGCATCTTTTTCGGTGGTAACCGCCATACGGGTAATGGTGTGTTCTAAAAAATTGATGGGGTCAATCGAGCGGGCAAAGGTCATCTGCACCGGCCCGCGAACTTGACCGGCATTTTTTCCGGTGGTTAATACCGCCCCAAAAGCACGGATGTCATAATATTTACGGCACATAACTATTTTGGCGGCGTCTTCTTTGTTTTTAGGTGGTGCGTTTTTAACCTCTTCTTCATCATACGAGGCATCAATTTTGGTATTTAATACCGCTTTTTCCTGCACAAAAATATCGAAACCGGCATTGGCATCACCAACCATTTGCACATAATTGCGTACTTTGCGTTTTAAGCAGACATCGGAGACTAAGCCCATGCCGGTTTCGTTATCCGTGCGAGGCATATTTCCGGCATCCGGGTCGCCGTTGGGGTTACCGTCTTGAACATCAAAAATCAACAGGAAATCATAACGGTTTTGTAAGTCAGACATAATTTATTCTCCTTTATTTTCAGTTTCATTATTTTCATTATTCAGTTCATCGGTATTTTTAACTTTGCTTTCAAACAGTTTCTGACGATATTGATAATATCCTAAACAGAAGCGTCCTTGATCATCCGGGCAAAAATGAATGGGGAAATGATCGCCGATACGGTCGGCTATTTCGCCGATCATGCGTTCAAAATTTATTTTCCGGCCGGGGCTGAGTTTTTTCAGATGAGCCCGGTTTAACCGCAACAAGGTACCGAATACCGTAGCCGGCTGGGTAGATGCCGCCGCAAAAAAACGATCCGTGATGGTGGCGTTTATGCCGGGATTAGCCTCTTCCTGAGCTTTTACCAGTAAGGCGAATAACGCCCCGGACTGATAAGCTATGCTGGGATTTTCCGAATCAAAGCTCATAGATATCTCCTTATATTGATTGGTTAAATTTTGTAAACGTATTTTTCGGTTTAAAAATGCTTTAAGGATTGATGCTCTTAACGACGTTACCGCATGTTCATTATGAACTCGCTGTAAACATAAATTATACCAGACGCATGGATACTGCGTCCCGTTAAATATAGCGTCAAACATTCTGGGCGGCAGGTTAGATGGCACATTGTCCATTTTATACTCATGGTCTACGGCGCTTAACAGCGAGATTAATGCCGGGTATTCCCGGCCGTCAGTAATGGTTAAATCCTGAAAATGTTGTGCGATATTCTGCGCAAACTCGCCTACCGTGCCGCTTTTCCAAAAACTTACGCATATCCGGGCCGCATTAGGCGATAAGCCTAAAAAGTAGTAGCGTATTGAGCGGTCTTCAGCCGGTAATTTGCCGCTGTAAACCGCCTCACACAACTTCCGCATGGCGGTAACATTTTCTTCGGCCTGTTCTTTGTCTGGTTTAATCATGATTCTCAGCATGTTTTCCGGCGAAAATGAGGAAACTTTACTTTCCACCCAAAATGCCGCCGTAATATTGCCTAAGGAAAACCGGTTGTTGGACTCCTTAGACAACAAAGAATTAAGTGCCGTGGTGCAGGCAAAATTGGCCTCTAAGCTAATCGGTGCATTATAGCACTGTTCTTTGCCATACGAATCATATCCGCTGTTGGTCTGAAATGAGACCAATGCCGAAGTTGCTTTACCGCCGGGAATTGAGGTTGGCCGCATTAGGCGGCTTAACCCGGTATGCTTACCGGTTACCAGACAGCAACCGGATTTTTCTGTATTGGGGTTTTCCTCATTAAGCGCACAATTAATTATATACTCTTTTACGGCTTTTCGGCATGGTATGGGGTCAAAATCTCCTTTTAGTTTAAAAGTCAGGTTACAGTTGGGAATCTTGGCGCAGTTCGGCCCCTCTGGAGCCAGCAGAACTTTTTCATATTCATTATTGCGGTAAAATTCCAGAACTGCATTTACGCCGTCGTCCTGTTTCAGTTCGGCCGGCAAATTTTGCAACTGCTTTATAAACTGCTGATTCTGTAGTTCCGCCAGTTGATTGTTCTTAAGCTGTTTATCCGGGTCGTCATCGGCTTGGGCATATTTTAGCAGATAACCGTAATGGTCCCACAGTAAATAGGCGGTTTGCCAGGAATTTTTACCGGTGCGTCCTTTGCCTAACGGTACAACAAAGATTTGGCCGTTTTTCTTCTTGGTATCTGGTATCAAACATTCCAAATGGTCAAAAGAGCCGTCTTTACGGATGACAATAAGGTATTTAAACTCTTTTTCTGTAAATCCGGCACGGGGGAGCTGATCGTGTTTTTGATAATAATCATATAATGCTTTTAGAATCATTTTAACACCTCCGGCGAATCAAAGTCTGGAATTAAGACGGTGCCGTTGCACATTTTGGCGTGGAAAAAAGTGGCAACCGGGTTTTTAATGTCGGAAAAATCCATGTCATAAAGCATGATGCCAAAGTCGCGGTCGTGCGAGGCATCTAATGCGGGGTGTTGTTTAATTTCGGCATCAAGTTCATCTTCCGGAATATACAGAAAGTTGGCCGCGCACTCTCTGGTCCCCAAATACGGCGGATGAAAATATTGCCCCTTGGCCGCCCGGCGAGCAAACATGGCGTAATACTTGGCTGGCGTTTCGGGGCCATGACTTGGAGCCGGCACGTCATGCTTGCGTTGTTCCACCGGGATATATTCCATGTCGGCATATATACGGTAACTTACGTCTCGCAAACAGAGTCCGGATTTTTGTTGCCGCTCATCTTCAATAAAAATGCTCTTGGGGCCGGAGGCCAGCTTGGCAACTTCATTTTTACGGATTGAGATGGTTTTTATGGGATTTAGAACCTCAATTTTCCGTACATGCCAGAGAATCGCCCATTTCCAAAAAATGGCCGAAAATATTGCCCGTGCCGCCGACGGAGTCATGACTTCATAAGAAAGACGTTCGATTTTTAGTTCCGGGCGGTTGAACGCCGCCAAATCGCCCCACACTTTCAAACAAAATTGCTGTCTTGGATTACCGTTCAATTTCTGCATCCTCCTGTATTAAAAATTATAATCGCTATCAAGAGTAACTCCACGTTCGGAATTATAAATTCCGTAAGCGGTCTGCACGGTAACCCCGTAAAGGTTTTCTGCACAGCCGTAACTTAAAAACATCTCCACATCACGTTTATTTAAATTAACCGTAAACGGTTGTAACCGCCTGAACGCTTGTCTGGAGGGGCCATATTTTTTCAGCTCCGCAATATACTGCGCCGACTTGCAGGTTAGCACCACCAGCGGAAGCTGTCCGGCATCGTCAATCATAAAAAACTTTTGGCCGAATTCCCGGAATTGATACTGCCAGTCGGATTGGGTATTCAGTTTATCACTAAAACCGTCGCCATTTAATAATTTGCCGCATTTATTGTAAAAATGTTGAAAATATTGTTTGTAGAGTTGCGGTGATAATTCCGGCAATTGGCCATCGTCGGTTAAGCACTCTTGAGTGGCGTTGGCGGCAAAGGTCTGCAACCCCGGCGGTAACGGCTCCGGCACTTTAAACACAAAAACCTGTCCCATGCCGTCTTGTTTACCCTCCCGATTACAGCGGCCGGCGGCTTGAGCAATCGAGTCAATACCGGTGAATTCACGATAAACCCGCTGTACATCAATATCCACTCCGGCCTCAATCAATGACGTGGCAATAATAGTAACCGGTTTGTTGGCCGCTAAATCAGACCGGATTTTGGCCAGGATTGCACTGCGGTCCGCCGGGCATAGCAAGGCTGACAAGTGATACTTGTTTGGTGCGGTAATCTTATCAAATAACGCCAGACACCGTTTGCGGGTATTAACAATGCATAAGACTTGCGGTTCCTGATTCAGCTTTTTAGCTAAGGCGTCCAAGTCTAAGGTCCCCAGATAGTTAATATTAGTTCTTCTTAATTTTTCCGCCAGTAAATCGGCATCATCAATAATGTTTTGAGCCGGCGGCAGTCCGCTAATCTGATAGCGGGGATTATGGCCGAGCATCCCTTCTACTTGCGGAATAGTGGCTGAACATAATACTACGGTGCAGTTAAAGTGGGCGGTCAAATCTTTTAATGTGGTCAGAATTGCATTTAAATGTTCCGGCGGGAGTTTTTGGGCTTCGTCCAAAATAATAATACTGCGGTTCAGGTTGTGTATTTTTCGGGAGCCGGAGGCGTTACCCTGCAGCAGCGATTCAAACAGTTGAACCGTGGTGGTAACAATAATCGGGGCGTCCCAGTTTTCGGCGGCCAGCCGACTGTCCGGATACGCCTCAAAATCAAAATTGCAGTGATGTTCCAGCACATTTTTTTCGCCGAAAATATGTTTATAACATTCGGCAGTCTGTTCAATAATACTGTTATATGGAATCGCCATTACAATGCGCTGAAAATTATATTTTTTCAGATGTTTAAGCGCAAACGCCATTGCTGAGAGCGTTTTGCCGCCGCCGGTCGGCACATTTAAGGAAAACACTCCGGGCGGCAACTCTGCTTTGGCAAGACAATTCTCTAAAATCTCGGCACGGATTTTATTTACCAGAGTGTCGGCGGTAAACTTGGTCATATACTGTTCAAAAGCCGCAAACAACTGCTGAAAATCATCGTAATTGCCGCGCAACTTGGCTAAATCTGCATTTTCAAAAGTCCCGGCATCCAAACGGTCGGCATCAACTAATGCCGAAAACAACATGCGGATGAACATTTGAGTGCTGTGCCATGAGTCGCAGAACGGCATTATTTCGGTACATAAATCGGCTTGAATATTTGCAATATCCGGTATAAAATCCGCCGTTAAGGGTTCAGAGAGCTGATGATTGGCGGTCAATCTGTC
>CAZEHZ010000106.1:0-8188 GCA_964512385.1 uncultured Victivallaceae bacterium
GCGACTCGACTTTTAAAATTTCCATCAAACGATCTTTTCATAAAACACCCCTTTCTGTGATTAATATACAGGGGATTTTACACCTATTCAAGTGGTCCAAGCCATAGGGACAGGCGCATCCGTCGATTACAAGCACCTGAAAAAAAGCTTCGCAAAATGCAAAAATCCTTTGTCGCCATTGAGGGCACGCTCACGCACCAATGCAACCATTACGCTGAATTAGTCATCGGCGAAGTATCGCAGCAAATATGAATATAACGGAGTGGGAAGAAAATCAGCGTTCTTGACAATGCGCTTTCAAAAAAGCGTGATTTCCGCCTTGAGTATCTGTCCGCTGGCAACACGAAGCACCATGGCGGTGAAATCCTCGTCGGAGGCATCAAAATCAATGCCGTTCAGATCAAGGAAAATCAGCGCGGCCATTGCGCCAACCCGCTTGTTTCCATCGACGAACGGATGGTTTTCAATGAGATGAAAGAGATACGCCGAAGCCATTCCGTAAATGGTTGGATGCAGAAACGCTCCGGCATTATCAGCTACTGGCCAACCGCTTATAAACGATGGCGGTTTTTTACTAATTTTAAGTGGAAAAGCAACCAGGCAATAAGACGGCAACCGCCGTTTTTAACCTTAATTTTATACTCCTCTTCCAGACAGCGGCGCACATTGGAATCGGCCAGTCCGCCCTCGGAAAAAAAGGCCAAAACCTTAGGTATGTAGACCACGTTTAAATGATGACAATGATATACCCGATACATAAAATCGTAATCCGCCAACAGCTTGAAGCGGGTGTCATATCCGCCGATACTGCGGTATACCGCCATAGGTACAAACATCGACGGATGCGGAGCAAAAGCCCCGATATGCACATTATGCGGACGGAATCCTTTTACCCGCCCCTGCAACTCATATTGCACATCGCCCCAAAAAACCGTTTTGTCCGCCTGCGGTGCGGCCGAATATGCCTGAGTAATAATTTGAAATGCCCCCGGCAAATAATAATCATCGGCATTGATAATCCCAGCCAAATCACCGGTAGCAAGTTTAAGTCCTTTATTCATAGCGTCATACAAGCCGTTATCCGATTCGGAAATCAACTGGGCAAAAGCCGATTTATAACGCTGTAAAATCTCTAAAGTCCCATCGGTGGAACCGCCGTCAATCACAATATACTCCAACTCGCCGTCAAACTCTTGAGTAATAACGCTGCTTATAGTGCGTTCAATCGTGGCCGCCGCATTCAACACCACGGTAATGATGCTAAGTTTCATCTATTTAACCCCCATCAAGTTACGATGCACAATCGCCGAGAGCAGTTGTCGGCATATCCCCATGCCGGTTCTGGAGTTCTTACCCGGAAAAGCAAATTCCATGCCGAGTTCCTGAGCTAAAAACCGTTGAGTTTCCAACAAATTTTCGGCATATTCCGCATAAACCCGGCGTATATCTGCCGTAGCGTAGTTGGCATAACTGCCCAAATTATGGCAGACAAGATGGCGGGCAATAAATTTAAATCCTTGAAAATGATAGAAAATCCACCTGTTTTTCGACGGACGCAATGGCCAGTTCCACGGTGCAACGCCGGCTCCGGCATTACGGCTAACGGTAACCAGCTGCGGAAACCGGGTTGGAAAATCGTCCAGATATTTTTGATCCGCAAAACGGCCATTATCCAATTTATCGCCACACCATGCAATACATTGGCTTCGCCACCATGCCAATACCGCTTCCGCTCCGTTGCGCCGATAAATTTGGCACTCCACATTGTAACGCCCGAACGCCAGCCGAAAGTCCAAATGCGGCGGGAATCCGTGTTCACAAATCAAAACCTTGCCGCCGGAAGCGGTTAATTCTGAACGCAACGGCTCAATGCTCTGAAAAAAATACAGATCAGCGTCTAAATAAATAAACTCATCTACGCCAGAAAATTTATTGAACAAATACTGCGGCAATACCGGGCTTAAAGTAAAGTAATATTCCACCTTACTGCGGTTGTTTTTGCACGCCGCAAATTCCGGGTCGGCGGCCTCCACATCGCTTAAGGCAATCGGCACCAGCGATGAATTATTTTTAGCCAGCTCACCTAACGCCGAATACGCCGCATTGTCCAAAGCACACACATACAGCGTAAAATCCTGATGCGTTTTTTGCAGTGAACGCCACAGCGTCAAGCCGATATTAATATAATTGACATCGAAACAGGTAAAAAAATTATACTTCACGCTATGCCCTCCGCCGTTTCAGCAACATGCCGCATGATTCCGCCGTTGCCGACGGCTTGGTCAATTTGACCTGCCCCTCCAATGCGCTGAACTCCCACAACAGTTCATATTCAGCGAAATATTTGGTCAGCAACTCGTTACGGTCAAACACCCGAACCGGATACGAGGCGCCGCCCAACTGCGGCGGCGTATACTCAACCGCAATTCTGGACTGTCCGAACAAGGTACGGTCAATAAAAACGAATTCAATTTGCGCCGCCGTCAATTGCCGCAACAACTCCTCCGGCCGTTCTAAATACCCCAGTACGCTGGCCAGTACCGCCAAACCGGGCTTTACGCGACTCACGGCCGCCGGGAAATTGTCAAAAAAAGACAACTTTTCCACGTTTAAACGTCGCCCGGCCGCCACAAAATCCGGTTGTTCAACTACGTGATAAAACGGCAAGCCATTAGACATCAGGATTTTTTGATGCCGGAAAAAACTACTGCCCAATGCGCCGCCCACATCCACGATGCCGCCTTTACCACTCCACAGCCAGGCGCACCAGAAGCCAACATCTATCGTATTTTCGGCAAAACATACGGTATCCCGTTCATAAGCAGCCTGCCCGTTCAAGACTTTTTTTACCGCTTCCTCCGCCCGTTGCAGAATAATTTGCGCCGCATAACCGTCGGACTTGGCCATCGCCGCCTGCCAACTGCCGTAACAACCGGAAAATCGCACATTTTTATTGGCAGTCAACCATGTTTTTAATTGCGGCGGACACCAGTTACGCAGAAACTCCAGCCTTAAAGCCATGACAATAAAAACCGTTTTAATCTGCTTATAAAATCATTCGGCGGCATCGTATCATGAAAATAATCAGCCATAAGTTTATAAGCCATATAACATTGCTCCACCTTAACCGGCGTAATTCCTTTATAGTGCCGGTTTAACGGTACACTGCGCACCATGGAACCGCAATGAGTGCCGGAGCCGTCAATCCCGATATTTTCCACCAATGTTTGTTTGGGATACAGAGTATACATATTGTTTAAGAATGCCGACGCATACCATCTTATGGCCCATGAATCCAGTTTACCCGCCGCCTGTTTTTTCAGCATTTCAATGTATGGATAAGTTTCTTCAAAATCAAAAATATGTTTTTCCGATGCCGTAAACTTTTGCAGTAACTTATTGGCATCCGGTTCAAATTTATTCCACGCCCGCCGCCAGGTTCCCCAACCCCAGCAATCCGCCCCGCGCAAAAAATATGTTTCCGGCAGTTCGCTGGCATATACCGGGGAGTAGCCGTGAATCGACGCGACCTGCGGCTCATCTTTATAAAGCTCCAACCCGTCATTCATATAGGTTAAAAAGCCCGGAGCGGTGACTAAATCGTCTTCCATAATAATTAACGAGTCATAGTTATTCAGCAGTTGCGTAACGGCGCCGATGATCGAAGCGGCTAATCCGGCGTGTGAATTTTTCGCTAAAAAAGTAGTTTTCGCAAATCCCAGCGGCACTTTAAAAAGTTCCGCCACCTGTTTTACCGCCTTGGTTTCATATTCATTCGCCGCCGCCTCAGCAAATACAAACAATTCGGTATCTTCGGCTAAGCGATTATTCGCCAATGCCTCCAGTGTCCGTGCCGTATGCTCCGGGCGTTTATAGACAAACAACGCCACCGGAGCCAGATTCTTGCTCATTTTTACAACCCTTAATTCGCTCATTATAAATCATTGCGCCGCCCAGCACCATGCCGGGAACGCCGAACAACCCAATTATCGGTACCGCTAAAATAAAGCTGCACCCGAAACCAAACCCCGCCAGCACGCCAGACTGCTCACGGTAACTTTGCTTAAACTCGTCTAACTTGCCACTTAACAGCAACGGCGCCCATAAATACGCCGCCGCCACCCGTCTCCCGGTCAGCAACGGAGTCAGCAAAAACCCGACGCCCGGAATCCACAAACCGGCCAGACTCCAGACCACCGACCAGCCTAACGTTACGATTGCAAACCATGCCGAGCGGCACAGGCACGTAAAATTTTCCCGCCAAGTTACCTTCCGGCTTTTCACGCCATATTCCGCCAGCATAAAGCGACTTACCATCGTATCAAAAACCAATGCGCCGAAGGCCTCGAACAACGTATTACTGATAACCCCCATCAGCAGCAACATGGTTAGCGCCAGTACCGCAAACAACAGCCAATATAATATCACCGCCAGCCACCTTAAACCGGCATACCACTCATCCGGCTCCGGCAGCCAGCCGTGCACCGCCAGCCCCAGCTCCCAAACCAGCCAACCGGCCAATAAGTAGCAAAGAGCCAGAATTATTCCCGGCACCAGCGTATATTTATACAGCTCCTTATGCCGGTAAAATGCGATTATTCCCCGATATAGAAACTGCAGTCCGCTCAACCAGTTTTTTACCATACCACAAATACTCCATGTCTTAATAGAAAAAATAGCACTTGTTTGTAGTTTTTCAATATCAAAACGCTTGAAAAACGTTTTTTTACGGATATATTTTCTTAAACAGTATTTAGGAGTGTTTCATCATGTACTTAGTTGCGCAATGCTGGGATGACGGCGTAGTAAATGATATTATTGTCGCCGACATCTGCCGAAAATATAATGCCAAGGCCACATTCAACATTAATCCGGGTAAAATCGCCGCCGATAAACGCATTACGGGGTGGGTATGGAGCGATTTTCAGGTAGATTATCTGTCGGTACAGGAGATGCTGGAACACTATAAAGGTTTTCAAGTAGCCTCACATACAATGACGCATCCGTTTCCGGCTCAAATCACCCCGGCCAAATTCCGTCGGGAAGCGGTCGACGCCCGGAAATTTATTGAAGACACCTTTCAGCAATCCGCCCCCGGCTTTGCTTGGCCGTATGGCGAATTTACTCCGCAATGCACAGCTATTCTGGCGGAGGAAAATTTCATTTACGGCCGCACCGTCAGCCGGGGCTTCAACTCCGGCCGCGCCAATCCGCTAACCACCCCCGTCAACTGCCATTATCTGGACTGCGACTTTTTTGACTGTCTGGCCAAAGCCAAAAAAGACGGCGTTTTTTACTTTTGGGGGCACAGTTATGAAATGAAAGACAATCCAGATTTGATTGCCCGCTATGATAAGATTATTCAAACCATCTCTGCCGACCCGGAAGCGGAATGGGTAAATGTGGTTGATTTATTCCGGCAACGCCAATAACGCCTGCCGCAGTTTTTCCAGTGTTACCGGCTTAATCAGCACATAATTAAACTTGCCGGCATCAAAAGCATTGCCGCTTTCCGAATCTGCCGTAACCGCCACCACCGGCAGATTTGGATAACGTTCGGCAATAATCTGCCGTAACACCACGCCAGTCATTTCCGGCATCCAAATATCGGTAAACACGGCACTGATTCCGCCTTTTTCAAGCTCATCCAAGGCGGCTTTTCCGCTTGACACCGCCACGCACTCCTGTTGGCATTTTTTCAGCATAGCCGCCATCACATGCAGATTCATCTGTACATCATCAACCAGCAAAATGCGATGATTTTTCAACTCTATTCCCGTGTCCATGGCCGCCGCCGCCAACGGCAACCCGGCTTTAAATTCATACTTTACATGCTTTAGCGTAATACGGAATTCTGACCCTTTCCCCACTTGACTTTTTACGTCTATACTGCCGTTCATGCGGTTTATCATGCGGTTACTGATTGCCAGCCCCAGCCCGGTACCGGCGTTGGCGATACTGGAACCCCGCATTGATTTAGCCTGTACAAACGGCCGGAATAAATTTTTTAAATCTTCCGCCGAAATTCCCGGCCCGGTATCAGCTACGGCGATATTTAAAGTACCGTATTCCGTATCGTCGGCCTCCGGCGTAAACTCTACCGTCATTTTAACCTGCCCGAACTCGGTAAATTTAACTGCATTACCAATCAGATTAAACAGAATTTGCCGCATTCGCTGCCGGTCAACATAAACCGTCGGCAAATGTTCCGCCACTAAGATTCCGGCTAAGTTTTTGGTTTTTAATTTAAGTTCAAACACTCGCCAAATATCTCGACAAAACGGTTCCAAATCCACCGCTGACGGCACAAAATCCATCTGTTCGGCCTCTAATTTGGATAAATCCAATACATCATTTATCAACTGCAGTAACGCCGATGCCGAATAGGAAATCGCCTGCAAATACTCCATTTGCTGTTTTTCCGCCACATCGCCGGCCGCCAAAAGCTCGGCAAAACCGATAACCGCATTTAAAGGAGTACGAATTTCATGGCTTACGCTGGCCAAAAAATAACTTTTGGCTTTATCAGCCCGTTCCGCCTCTATCCGCCGCTGTTCCAATTCCGTAATATCCACGCCAACGCCTAAAATCAAACGTTCGCCATTGACTTTGGTAATCGGTCTAAAGCTCCAACGCAGCAAGTGCTTCTGTTTATTTTCATCTTCAATTTCCGCCGCGCAGTACTGTTCTTTTCCATCGGATAAAGCGTTCTGTTCGGCGGTTTTCATGACGGCCGGCCATACCACGCCACCTGAAAATACTTCTTTGTCAGTATGATTCAGCAATTCGGCCTCGGTACGGCCGGTCAATTCACACATTAGCGGGTTGGCTAACTCATAACGCATGTGCTGTGCCACATTTTTTGCAAACACGCAACAGGATAGATTTTGAATGATTGCCGCCATCAACTCATTAGCATCTAAAAGCTTACGCCGATAAACCTCTTGTATGGTAATATCATGCACAATACCGGCCACAATGCGTTTTAGGGTCTTATTATCCACATAAGCCGTAGCCGTAATCTCATAAAAATGTTCCTGCCCGTCCTTTTGCGCCCGATAAATATATTTCATAAAATCCGAACGCCCGGACAAAACATCATCCCATTTTTCCATAAACTCCGGCAAATCATCCTGATGTACCCATTCGTGCGGATACACATATTTCCCATAGCGATCCTTGCCCCATAAATTGCCGGAGATATCTTTATCCAAAACAACTTTGCCTTGTTCATGATACATAAAAAAGTCCATATCGGCATTTTTAGCCGCCGTCCGCAACAAAATTTGCTGCTGTTCAAAAACATCATGCTCCGCTTCACTGCGTGACACATCATGCAATACCGCCATAATACCGCATAAATTATTGCTGGAGTCATACAAGGGAGTAAAGGAACAATCCACATGTTTACGGCAACCATCCGGGCAAATCAGATTTAAGGTGCCGGTTATGCTTTTTTTCTTTTTCGTCAACAACACATTTTCTATTAGATTTACCGCCTTTTCCCCGGTACGATAGTCTATTAGATTGATAACGTCGTCAAATTTAAAATTAATGACATTTTTCAGTTCGCAGTTGTAAAGTTCAAGTGCTTTGGGGTTGGCATTTACAATAACGCCGTTAATATCGGTGGTAAAAACCGCCAGCTCTACTGCCGACAAAGCGGCGTTTAAATGCGTACAACGTTCGTCCAGATTCTGCCGCACATTTTCTAAATCATTTATGTCGATTGAAGCCAGCAGAAAAGCTTTTTGCCGAAAAGCGTTATGGTGCGGCAACCGCAGCATTTTCACCCGGCAAAAATCTTTACCGTTAAAATAATTAAGATATTTTACCGTATCGTGTTTACCCCATAAAGCAAGTTCATTCATCACGGCCGGTCTTATACATTCCGGTAAATCCGTACCCGGCCCGGCAACCAGCGGACTCCGGCTGAACAGCACTTTGCCGGACGCATTTATTACGGTAATATTGGCCTGCAGTGCTAAAAATATTGCGTTTTGTTTACGTCGCTGCCGCCGCCCCAGCCACCAAACAATGAAACAGCCGACAGAAATACCGAAAAAAATTATAAAAATATTAATTATACCGGCCTCCCCGCTCATATTCCGGCTTAACGCCCCAAACCAGACCACAAAAAAACTATCTTCCATCATCGTATCCCCTACCCCTATAAGCACTAATCAAT
>CAZEHZ010000107.1:0-7862 GCA_964512385.1 uncultured Victivallaceae bacterium
ACTGCCCACCATGCCACGATGCCCGGCGATATAAATCCGGGCGTTTTTATCTATCATTTTACACACCCTGTTCATAATGCGGATTATCAATATAACGCATATCCGCTTCCGTCATAATTTTGACTAATTCGGCAAACTTCACTTCCGGCTCCCAGTTCAACTGCCGTTTGGCCTTGGCCGGATTTCCTAACAACTGCTCCACCTCGGCCGGGCGGAAATAGCGCGGGTCGATCCGCACCGCCACCTTATTGGTAGTGGTATCAATACCCACTTCGTCCACGCCTTTACCCTGCCACTCAATCCGGCGGCCCGCATATTTAAACGACGCTTCAATAAACTCCCGCACGGTATGCATTTCGCCGGTTGCCACCACATAATCGTCCGGAGTATCCTGCTGAAGCATCATCCACATCATCTTCACATAATCCGGTGCATATCCCCAGTCGCGTTTGGCATCGATATTGCCCATATAGAAGCACTCCTGCAGACCACGGGTAATCCGGGCCACCGCCATCGTGATTTTACGAGTTACAAAAGTTTCGCCCCGGCGTGGAGATTCGTGATTAAACAAAATCCCGTTAGAGGCGTGCAGGTTATAGGCTTCACGGTAATTTTTAGTAATCCAGTAGCCGTACTGTTTAGCCACGGCGTATGGACTGCGGGGATAAAACGGCGTTGTTTCGCTTTGCGGAACCTCCATCACTTTACCGAACAACTCGCTGGTGCTGGCCTGATAGAATCTGGTATTGATGCCGGTTTCCCGAATACAATCCAGCAAACGCAGTGTACCGACGGCATCCACCTCGGCGGTATATTCCGGCACCTCAAAAGACACCTGCACATGCGACTGCGCCCCTAAGTTATAAATTTCATCCGGGTGAATTTTCTCAATCAAGCGGTTCAAATTGCTGGAGTCGGTCAAATCGCCGTAATGCAGAAACAAATCCACATTTTCCTCATGCCGATCCTTATACAAATGGTCAATACGAGCCGTATTAAATGAACTTGCCCGCCGGATAATGCCATGCACTTCGTACCCTTTATCCAATAATAGCTCAGACAAATACGAGCCGTCCTGCCCGGTAATCCCGGTAATCAATGCTTTTTTCATCAGCCTTCCCTATCTCTATATTTACAGTTTAAATCATTCTATAATATAATAAGCAGTTTTAGTATTTCAATGTATTTTCCGACTCTTTTAAATAAAAAAACAAAAAAACCGGAAGAATTTTTACTCTTCCGGCTTTAACCATTGTACAAATATCAGTTTACGCAGTCGGTCAACACTAAACTGGCGTTAGACCCGCCGAAAGCGAATGAGTTGCTTAACGCATGTTTAAGTTTCACTCCGGTACGCAGTTCCCGCACAAAATCCACGCCCTCGCAGGCCGGATCCACATTATCCAGGTTCAAACTGGGGCTGATAAACTGTTTTTCCTGCATAATAGTGGTAAAAATCACCTCCACCGCTCCGGTGGCGCCAATCATATGCCCGGTCATTGACTTGGTGGAGTTCACCACCGCCCGGCGACCGAACACCCGGCGCACGGCTTCAATTTCAATCGGGTCGCCCACCGGCGTGGCGGTACCGTGAGTATTGATATAGCTGATATCCTCCGGCTTTAACTTGGCGTTGGCCAAAGATTCGTGCATTACCGCTTCACTGGCGTTGGCGTCCGGAACCACCATATCGGTAGCGTTACTGTTCCCGGCCACGCCGGAGATTTCCACAATCGGCCTGGCGTGGCGGCGATTAATGCTCTCTTCGGATTCCAGCACCACAAAACCGGCGCCCTCCGCCAACACAAAGCCGTCTCTGGCGGCATCAAACGGCCGGCAGGCCTTGTTCGGGCAGTCATTATAGGTATGAGACAACGCCCGCATTGCGGTAAATCCCAGTGCCTGAGTCCAGTCCAGTCCTTCCGCACCACCGGCGATGACAATATCGTATAAACCGCTCTGAATCAAGCGGCTGGCCACCATGATACAGATGGCCGAACTACTGCAGGCGGCGCTGATGTCATAAGTTTCGCCCTTAATGCCGAACAGCAATGACAGATTAGAGACCACCGATGACGGCATAACCCGCGGCACACTGCACGGCGACACCGCCCGCAGTTTGCATTCCGGCCCGTAAGCCGCCAGCGACGCATGAGCATCGGGCAGATAACTCCCGGCCACGCCGCCGATAATGGCAATTTTATGATGCGGAACTTCATCCAGCGGGATTCCGGCTTCGGCCAACGCCTCGGCCACGGCGCTTACGCTCATGGTGGCGGTGGGTGGAGAAAAGCGCAAAAGTTTACGGGTTAAGATCGGGTGTATCGGGAACTCCGGCACTTTCCCGGCCACTTGACTTTCCAGCTTATGTTCAGCCCATTCAGGCATAAATTGAATTCCGCTTTTTCCGGACCGCAATGCGGCTTCATTTTCCGGCAAACCGACACCAAGCGGCGTAATCAAGCCGCGGCCGGTAATGTAAACTTTTCTCATTGGCGACCTATATATCTTCAGTTGGGGGTTTCACTTTATCTGCTTTCTCTTTACAATATACCGTTTTCCGTAAAATTACCAACCCTGAAAAGAGTTTTTTTATACATTTAAGCAAATTTGCTTTTATTTATAAGCGTGCTATATTCAAAAGGCGTATTTTTTACAAATTTTAGAGTGGAATCAGCGGTAGAAAAGCATGAATAATATTTTGGAAGTCAAACATTTGTCCATCGAGTTCGCCACCGGCGGTCATGGCAATGCGGAAGTGATTAAGGATGTATCGTTTAACGTGGCGTCCGGGGAAATTATGGCCTTGGTGGGTGAGTCCGGCTGCGGCAAAAGTTTAAGCTGTCTGGCTCTTACCAGATTGATTCCGTCGCCGCCCGGCATCTATCGAGCCGGCGAGATTGACTTTGTTTACCGCCAGAAATCCTATAACATGCTGAATCTGCCGGAAAAAGAGTTGCGAAAACTGCGTGGCGGCGGCATCGGCTATATTTTTCAAGAGCCGTCCAGTTCGCTGAACCCGGTGTTCCGGGTGGGCGACCAGATTGCCGAGGCGATTTACCTGCACCGCCCCAAGGTAACGGATGTAAAAAAAGAGATTATTGACCTGCTTACCCAAGTCGGCATTCCGGCACCGGAGAGTCGTTTAAATGCTTATCCGCATGAACTTTCCGGCGGTATGCAACAGCGTATAATGATTGCCATGGCGTTAGCCGCACGCCCGGCGTTGCTGGTGGCCGACGAACCCACTACGGCGTTAGACGTTACCATTCAGGCGCAGATTTTGGAGCTTTTGGACAGTTTGCGCCAAACCACCAATATGGCGATTATTTTAGTTACGCATAATCTGGGCATTGTGGCGGAACTGGCCGACCACGTTACGGTAATGTACGCCGGGAATGTGGTGGAACAGGCCGTCACCAAAGATTTGTTTATTCAGCCATCGCATCCGTACACCAAAAGCCTGCTTCAAGCCGTGCCGAAGTTGAACAATCCGGTGGAAAAGCTGGCCACCATTCCCGGCAGTGTGCCAAGCCCGGACAAATTACCGAAAGGTTGCCGATTTTTTGGCCGTTGCAGTCTATGCAGTGGTTTGCCGCCGGAGCAGCAACAGGTCTGCAAAACTCAAGTACCGGAACTGCATGAAGTTGCGCCGGAACATTTTTGCCGTTGCCATTTTGTGGTGGAAAGGAGAGAAGTCCCATGCCCGTAATCAATATACTTCCGCCGGAAATTTTTAACCGTATCGCCGCCGGAGAGGTGGTGGAACGGCCGGCCTCGGTGGTGAAAGAACTTTTGGAAAACTCCATTGATGCCGGAGCCTCTCAAATCCGGATTCGGGTGGAACATGCCGGAACCAAGCTGATCAGTGTAACAGACAACGGTTGCGGCATGGATGCCGATGATGCCATGTTGTCCTTAAAACCGCACGGCACCAGCAAGATCAAGCAGGTGGAGGATATAGACCGCATTGCAACTTTAGGGTTTCGGGGGGAGGCCATTCCCAGTATCGCCTCAGTCAGTAATTTTCAACTGCGCACCCGAAAGGCGGACTCGCCGCTGGGCTTTGAGGTAACGTTGGCGGGGGGCGAAATTCAACACTCCGGCCCCGCCGGTTGTGCGCCGGGAACGGAAATTCTGGTGCGGGATCTGTTTTTCAACACTCCGGCCCGACGGAAGTTCCTGCGCAGTTTCCCCACCGAAGAGAGTTATATAGAAGAGGTTATCATTGCCGCCGCCTTAAGTAATCTGAATGTGGCGTTTGAATATATTGCCGACGGTAAACGAGTCTTATTTTCCGGTGCCGACGCCGGATTAAATACCCGTCTGCACGATTTTTTCGGTAAAAAATTTGCGGAAAACATGTTGCCGGTCAAGGCCGAACTGGGTAATATCCGGGTAAGCGGAGTTACCGCCATGCCCGGAGTCAGCCGCAGTTCCCGGCGGGATCAACGCAGTTTTGTCAACGGCCGCCCCGTGGAGTCGCAAGCCATTTTTCGCGGGATTCGCGACGGTTACGGCACGCTGAACGAACGCGGCCGCTATTCGCCGTGCATTCTGTTTCTGCATTTGCCGTACAGTGATTTTGACATTAACGTGCATCCGGCCAAACGGGATGTGCGTTTCCGGCAGGAGTATAACGTGTCACGGGCGGTAACGGCGGCAATCGGCATTGCGCTGAAAAACACGCCGGTGCCGGAGTCCACGTTAGATGCGGCAATCTCGCTGGATGCCGTCCTGCAAGGGGCGGAAATCTCCTATGCGCCGCCAACACATGTTCAAGATGTGCTGTCCTTGTATAAAGACGACACCTACGAGCCGACGCCGCCGACCGCACCGCAAGTCCATTTCCTTACCGACCCGGAGGTGATGCCGGACACGCCGCCGCCCAAACCATCGTCGCCGCCCAACGCCGTATATAATGACCCGGATGCGGTGGACATCGCCGATTTAATCGTCCCCGCCGGAGCCAAAGTCGGCATTTCCGCCGAGCCGAGTCCGGAGCAACCCTTTAATCATGAATCCGTTTCTACGGCGGAATATGATAACTCCGCCACCGCCGACCCGTTACCGGAGCCGCCGGAAATTACGGCAAACGACATGGAGTCCATCGGCAAATTCACTAAATTCCGTAAACTAATCGGAGTTTTAGACCACACCTATTTACTGTTTTTTAATGCCGGTTGTAACGCCTTGGAGATCATGGATCAACACGCCGCTCACGAACGGGTGTTGTTTGAACAGCTCCTGAAACAGGCCGATTCGCAGGTGGCGGTTCAACCGTTGTTACTGCCGCAGATGCTGGAACTGGCACGGCCGGCCGCCGGATGGTTAAGCAAAAATGAGGCGTTGCTGGGGAAGCTGGGTTTTGAACTGGCCGGATTATCCAGTAACAGCTTAATATTGAACGCAGTACCGGCACTATTGCCGGAGGCGGAATGGGAAAATGTCTTGACCGATATTTATCAGGCCGGGCGGGAGTGTGCCCCCGGCGACAGTCGGCCGTTATTGGAACGCACGGCGGCGGCGGCCTGCCATGCCGCGGTAAAAGCGCATGATGAACTTTCCGATGCCGAAGTAGCGGCCTTACTGCGGCAGTTGGACACTTGCGAACGGCCGGACATTTGTCCGCACGGCCGCCCCACCACCATTCAAATTACCGTAAAAGAGCTGGAAAAACGGTTTGGACGGCGATAAAAAGACCGATTTTTTTTAAATCATGCTTGTAAAAACGGCAAAACAGTGCTATTTTATAAGACTCGTAAGATTCGAGTTAAACTTTAACAAAAAGAGATACTTGCAAAAAAGGTCTCGCAACAGAATGTCGCAAAGGAGCGAATTATGGCAAAAGTAACGATTAATGATTTGTTGGAAGCCGGATGTCATTTTGGTCACCAGACCAAGCGTTGGAATCCGAAAATGAAGCACTTTGTCTACGGTGCCCGTAACGGTATCAGTATTATTGACCTCACCATCACCATGCGTCAGATCGCCGCCGCCTGCAATTTCCTGCAGCACGTGGTTGGTCAGGGCGGCGACATTCTGTTTGTAGGCACCAAGCGTCAGGCTCAGCAGATCACCAAGGAATTGGCGGAACGTACCGGCATGTATTATATTGCCGAACGCTGGATGGGCGGTACTCTTACTAATAACGTAACCATCCGCAAAAGCATCCAGAAGATGTTTGATTTGGACAAGGTTTTAGGTTCAGAAGCCGTAAAAGGCATGAAGAAGAAAGAAACCTCCATCATGTCCCGCGACTGCGAACGCCTGCATCGTGATTTGGACGGTATCGCCGATATGAAGCGTTTGCCGGCCGCCATGGTAGTTATTGACGTTTGCAATGACAATATCGCCGTAAGTGAAGCTAATAAGCTGAATATTCCGATCGTCGGTATCTGCGATACCAACGCCAATCCGGATTTGATTAATTTCCCGGTAGCCGCTAACGACGACGCCGTAAAGTCCATTAAGGTAATCACCGACTTGTTCTGCGATGCCATCTTGGTGGCTAAAGAAGTATATCAGAAGCGTGTAGTTGAAGAACGCTCCGCTAAGGAAGCCGCCGCGAAGAAGGCCGCCGATGATAAGGCCGCCGCCGGAGAAACTGACGATAGAAACGCTAAGCGTGCTCCCCGCAAAACCGCGAAGAAAGCTGATGATGCCGCAGAAGCTGAATTGAAGATTGATTCTGTTGCCGGCGTAAAGGTTGAAAAGAAGGCTCCGAAAAAGGCCGCTAAGAAAGCTGATGAAGCTGCTGAGTAATTAACTCATTTGAAACAGGAGAAAAGATTATGATTTCTGCAAGCGTAGTAAAAGATTTGCGTGAAAAGACCGGCGCCGGTATGATGGATTGCAAAAAAGCATTAACCGAAACCAACGGCGATATCGAACAGGCGATTGATTATTTGCGTAAACACGGTATTGCCAAGGCCGAAAAGAAGGCCGGCCGTGCTACTAAAGAAGGTAAAGTGCTCAGCTTAATTCAAGGCGGCAAAGCCGTTTTGCTGGAAGTATTGTGCGAAACCGACTTTGTTGCCACTAACGAAAAGTTCATCAATTATATGAACGGCGTAGCGGAACGTGCTTTAGCTCTGCCCGGCAACGGTTGTGTTACCGAATTGGTTAATGAAAATGAAAAAGATTCGTTAACCGGCATGATTGCCACCATCGGCGAAAACATGCAGATCCGTCGTTGTGCCAAGTGGGATGTAGCCGGAACTGCCGGCAGCTATCTGCACATGGGCGGCAAGATTGGTGTTATGCTCGAAGTTGCCGGTGAAGCCGATGCTGCGTTATTAAAAGAAATTGGCATGCACATTGCGGCGTTCAAGCCGGCGTATATTTGCAGTGAATGTGTTCCGGCCGAAGTTCTGGAACATGAAAAAGAAATCACCCGTGCCCAGTTAGCCGGCAAGCCGGCCAATGTAATGGAAAAGATTGTAGAAGGTAAAGTACAGAAGTATTATTCTGAAGTTTGCCTGTTAAATCAGCCATGGGTAATGGATCAAAAGACCAGTTTAGCTAAAATCCAGCCGAACTTAAAAGTTACCCGCTTCCTGCGTTGGGAAGTAGGCGAAGAACTCTAAGAGTTCCTCACACCAAAAAAGCCGCTCATTGGAGCGGCTTTTTTTATGCTTACCATAAGCCATCCCCATCGATAAGCTTTTCAAGGCAAACGTACTCATCGTTAGTAGAACTCGTGTTAGGCAATGTTTCTTTTAGCTTTTTAAGCCATTTTTGGGAGGAGGGCCGAACATCGGCCTCGTTGGTAGAAATCGTTGTATGCTGAGTTTCTTTTAGCGTGTTAAGCCATTTTTGGGAGGAGGCTACTTGCCTCCCCCAAACCCCCTCCCGCCGCC
>CAZEHZ010000108.1:0-5669 GCA_964512385.1 uncultured Victivallaceae bacterium
AACATGCCGGTAAAGGCACCGCCACAGGCGAAGGATAGCAGAAATCCTGCTCCGCTGATTGCTAAGAGCAGATAACGCCAAAAAAAATTACATCGCTTTACCGTGGTTGCCAGGTAGCCGATAAACACAACAACTATGAGAATAAGTACGGCAAAAATTATTTCCATAATAAGCCCGCTTTTAGCACCGCCGCACAGATGCTGTAACGGCGGTGCGATGTTTTTTTATTTTTTTGAATCTTTTACAAATACTACTACATAGGCATAGGCAATGTTCTGGGCGTTTTTCGAGAACGTCCAGTCGGGATTACCCTGGGGATTACTGCCGATGCCAAGGTCCGAAGATTGCAGATTCTGCCACGCATTAAAGGCAAAAATCGTTTGCTGGGCCGCATAATTATGGAACTGGAAGGAACCGTAACCCGGCACGGCTTCGCCTTTTGAGTCGCCAAAATCGAACGTTTCACTACTCGCGTTCGGTACGTTTAAGGCGTTTGGCGGTGCATAGTTGCCGGCAAAAAACTCAATATTGCACCCGGTGGCGAATTTGCCTGCCGCTACGTTCTTGGCATTACTGCTGACCGTTACATTTTTTATCGGAACTTGGAAAACGGCTCCGGTATCGGCCGCCGGAAGTCCGATCTTTTTAATGTCGTCGGTAAACGCATCCATTTCTATGCAAACATATTCCGCTGAATTATCATTATAAATTAACTCCATAAAATAGGCAATGCGGTCAAATTTATCATTATACGGGAACTGGGCCGCATACAATGGCGTACAATTGTTGTTGGTCAGCACGGTTTCACCCGGATTAAACCGATATACCAAGCTGTAATCACGCAGTTGCGGGGCAAACTTATAGGCTCGGCCGGCCACCGGAATTTCGCCAACTTTGAAGGCTCCTAACGGGAGTTTACTGTCGGCATCGGCTAAGTTGGCTTCGGCTTCCTGATGATAATTATAACGCACTTGAGTCGGTTCGTCCACCTTGTCGCAACTTACGGTTACTACATTGTCTTTAATGCGGAACTTGGCGGGGAACCAGCGGCCGGCGGCGTCGGACATTTCAAAGCCTTCGGCATTATGCGATTTTAATTTTTCGGTATTTTTGAATGTCAACTGCACCTTACCGTCCACCACATCCATCTTATCCAGACGGGGAAAATCGGCGGCGGGTACGTTCGGCAGTTCATAAACATACTTTAACGCCAAATTACCTAAGCGTTTGGCGGGCATGCGCTTATCCGGCGGATGAATGTCAGATACCGAATGCGAATCATTGATTACAATCATATACGCATTAGCGTCTTCGTCGGCAAACGCCTGCTGAGCCTCCCACAACGCGGGCAGTACAGTGGGCTGTGCCTGATATTTAAACGGGGCAACCTGCACAAATAAGAACGGCAGTTTGGCGTTATTAAAATCTTTACGCCAGCCGTCGGCCAGCAAGTGCATTTTGGGCGTGTACGCCGCACCGTTCCAGAGGTTTGCCTCGCCCTGATACCAGATGAATCCGGCCAATGTGTACGGCGTTAACGGGGCAATCATATTATTATAAATGGTGGAGGGATTACCCAAGGTTACCGGGGCGGCCAAGTCCGCCGGATATGCCGGAGGCTGGGGGACGGGTTGTTTATCCTGCCAGGCTTTTTTGGCGATTTTCTGCCATTGGGCATAATTATCCATATATTCCGTTAACAGTTTACCCTGACGTTCGCCGCCGGGAATACGGGCATCCAGCAAATTGCGGGCTTCGGTAAACATGGGCGACTGGTCGGCGAAATAGGCCTGCTGGCTGATCCACGGTTCAATCGGCGTGCCGGACCAACTGCTGTTGATTACGCCGATTGGCACATCTAAATTTTCCTGCATCTGTTTGGCAAAAAAGTAGCCGACGGCAGAAAAGCCGCTGGCGGATTCGGTATCGCACACACTCCATACCGCCCCGGTGTCCTGCCCGGATACGGCGCCGGAGACCTGCGGAATATTCAATAAACGGATATTCGGGTCGGCAATATTCTGCAACAGTTTTTTACCGTCGGTATTCCGCTCCATTGTCCACCACATATTGCTCTGGCCGGAGCAGAGCCATACTTCGCCCACCATCACATCGGCCACCGAGATTTGATTGTCTTTGCCCTGAATAGTCAGATTATACGGGCCGCCGGCGGGCATGGCGGGCAGATATACCACAAATTTGCCGTCGGCCGCCGCCGTACCTTCTACCGAAGCTCCGTTCATTGACACGGTTACTTTTTCGCCCGGTTCCGCCCAGCCGAACACCGCCGCCGGCTGATTGCGCTGCAGCACCATGTGATCCGAAATGGCGCCGTTTACCTTAACGGCGGCCTGCACGGTGGCAAAAGATACCAGCAGTAAACAGCCGGTAAAAACTTTTTTAGTCATATTCATATTTGTTTTTCCTCTATATGATATAATTGTATAGTGGTAATCTACTACTGTTTTTACGATATTACCATAAAAATATCAACAAAAAACAGAAAAAGTTTGAAAAATATGAAAATGAGGATAACTTATCTATGCAAGTTATTCGTTATTAATTTTAAAACAGGTGTGAAAATGAATATCGACAAAATTATCGCCAGATACGAAGACGAACTGGTGAACTCCGTTATCCCGTTCTGGGAAAAGAACTGCGAAGACAAGGAATTCGGCGGCTATTTTACCATGCTGGATCGTGACGGTTCCGTATACGATACCGCCAAGTATATGTGGATGCAGTGGCGTGTGGTTTATATGTTCGCTACGTTCTACAACTCCCCGTATCGCAAAGACAGCTTTTTGCAGATTGCCAAACAGGGCTATGAGTTCCTGACCAAAAACGGTCGCTTGGCCGACGGCAGCTACTACTTCCAGTTAAACCGCAAGGGCGAACCGGCGATGGCGCCGTACAGCATTTTCTCGGACTGCTTTGCCGCCATGGGCGCCGCCGCTTTGTTTGAAGCCACCGGCGAAGAAAAATATCGCATAGAAGCCGAATCCGCCATGAACAGCTATATCCGCCGCATTCCGAACCCCAAAGGCAAATATGAAAAGTGTCTGCCGGGCAAGGGCGAACGCTTGAGCTTGGGTTCATACATGATTCTGGCTAACTTGGGCGCCGTAATGCACCAGAGTTTAAAGTCCGACAAGTTTGAAAAAGACACCGCCACCGCCGTTGATACCGTAATGAAAATGTTCTGGAATCCGGAATATAAAGTTATGTGCGAAAACGTGAATAAGGATGGTTCTTTTGATTATGAATCCAGCGAAGGCCGCTTTGTAAATCCGGGTCATGGTCTGGAAACCATGTGGTTTATCATGCAGTATGCCGAACGTACCGGCCGTAAAGATGTTTTGGAACAGGCGTTCCAGTATGTAGACGGCATCTTCAATTTCGGTTGGGACAAAAAATTCGGCGGCATCTACTACTTTATGGATTTGTTGGGCAAGCCGCACATGGAATTGCAGTGGGATATGAAGCTGTGGTGGCCGCATAATGAAGCGTTAATCGCCATGTTGTTCGCATATCGTTTGTCCGGCGACAAGAAGTTCTGGAACTACTTTGAAAAGGTGGATGAATGGACTTGGAAGCGTTTCCCGGATCGTGAATACGGCGAATGGTTCGGTTATTTGAACCGTCAGGGCGAACCGACTCATATGTTAAAGGGCGGCAAGTGGAAGACCTTCTTCCATGTTCCGCGCGGTTTGTTCTTCTGCATCAATCAGCTTAAGGCGATTAAAGCCGCCGGATTAGCCGACTAAGCAGTCAATAAAAAAGGAACTTGGGCGGGGGCGTCAATAACGGATTCCACGGTGTTTGCCGGGTGATTATTGCCCGGCAACGGCGTGTTTAAAATTATGTCTACCGGGTGATTATTGCCCGGCAACGGCGTCGCTAAAAAAGTTCAGGTTCCTTTTATTTTTACCATATATAATGTATAACGAAACGTTGCACTATACCGGAAACAGTATGCTGGGGGTTTTTCAGCCCGGCGACGCCATTGTAACCTGTCCGGTGGATTTTGCCGATATTCAAGTTGGCGATATTGTGATTTTTTTAGCTCCGCCGGCTTATAAAATGCCTACGGTGCATCGGGTTATCGAAAAAAATGCATCGAGGTTACAAACTCAGGGCGACAATAACTTGTCGGCAGACCCTTATCAATTAGAATGTACAACAAAATTCCGTCTGGCGATTAAACTTGTCCGGCAAAATGTGGAGTTTGAGTTAAGCCGCGGCCACGCCGGATATGCGGAGTTTTGCCGGCATCACCGCATGGTGTATTGGCGGAACTGGAAAAATCGGGCGGTTCGCTTAATGCAGAAGACGGCGCCGTTACGTTGTTTTGCTCCGGCTCTTGCTGATTTAAAGTTAAACGTGTTTCATAAATCCGCCACGCCTAAACAAGCGTTGTTATATTATCACGATACGGTGGTAGCGATTTATAATTTTCCCCGTAAAACTTGGCAGTTGCAGGATAAATGGGGCTGGTATTTTCCGGTAAAAAAATTAAACCGGAATTTTAAAGCCGACTAAATTACCGTAATCGCCGGCCGGTCGGATTGGCGGAGCATCAGAACCGCCAATCCGGCATAATACTATTTCAGTTTAAAGTTGCCCATATTCAGCGCAGGCATATTAAAAGAAATATTATTGGCTTTAAACTCTTTTTTCTTCCAGACTTGCTCAAAAACTTTAGTGCATTTACCGCAATGGGTACAGTTTACGGCACAAAGTCCGGCGATACCGGAACTGCCCCAGTCAGACGGAAAAGCACTGTTGTCTATATAATACGGAAAAAGACTGTCGGAAAAATTCGGGTCGATAATCGACAATAAATTGCCGCGGAATTTGCCGCTGGTATAGGCGTGCAATATAACATCGGCATCTAATGTCCACTCTCTGGTGGAGAGTTTAAATAACTCAACATAAGGCTCGTATAATGCCAGGTCTTCCGGGCGGATCCAGGTTTGCCGCAGAATTTCTTCATATCGGGCCGAATCCATAATTATACTGCGGCAGAGCGTAGTGGTGAGACCCATGCGCCGAGCGTCATCTTTCTGCTGCCAAAAGCCGTGCGCCAGCAGCGTTTCGTGGAAAACCTGCGACGGGCAATTCCGCAGACAACCGCTGTTTACCAGCATGCAAAGTTTTTTGCCGTGGTCTTTACACCATTTGCTGAACTTTTTTACGGTGGGTAAATCTCGCTGTAAATCCCGGTTCATATAGAACGAATCGTAAGTGTCGGCCACATATTCCATGGCCAATGTCGAGCCGATTTTTAAATTTACACTGCCCCGAATATCGATTTTCGGATAAACCTGCTTAATTATTTTGGCCACAAACGGGCTGGTGGTGGTTACGGCGTTGGGCAAAACACCATTGGTTTCCAGTTTAGCCAGGCTTTGTTCAATCGTCTGCCGCCATTCAATGGTAAATGCTTTTTCCCCATAACAGGTGGCGTTGATTAACAAATCCAGTTTTATGCCGTTTTGCCGCAGAGTTTTCAAGTCGGCAATTAAATGTTCGTGCATAAAGCGATGGTCGTCGGCATCCATTTCTCTGGCGGAATTTATTTCCGGCATCGGAAAGTACACCTCGCCAATAGCGGGGAGGTATGGTTTTACAATAGTCATAAAGTCTTTATGCAGAAAGTAGCCCAC
>CAZEHZ010000108.1:5679-7841 GCA_964512385.1 uncultured Victivallaceae bacterium
TCATAATTATTATCATTTTTTATTTTTACGGCTTGACTTTTATTTTTTATAAATTATATTGTTAGTGAACAATAACTAACATGGTGATATCAGATATGGAATTAACACATCGACAGCAGGAAATTGTAGACTGTGCGTTGCACTTGGCGGCGCAAAGCGGGATTCAAAGTTTAACGATAAAAAACTTGAGTTCGGCGATCGGCGTAACTGAACCGGCAATATACCGGCATTTTAAAAACAAGTCGGAAATTGTAAAATCGATGATTGAGAGTTTTGATTTGGCGGTGCCGGTGGACACTGATGCTTTGTCCGGCTGGCCGGCGGTGAGGGCGTTTATTGTGGCTCGGTTTGAGCAGGTGATCGCCAAGCCGGATTTGGCCAAGGTGATGTTTGCCGAAGAGTTGTTTATGGCCGATGCGGAATTTGCCGATTTGATGTTTGCCATGATGCATAAACATAAAGATATTATTGGCAAAGAGTTGCAGTTGGCTCAAGCTAATGGCGGGATGCGGGCGGATTTGGCGGCGGATATGTTGTTCCGGATAATTATGGGCCCGGTAAGACTGCTGGTTAAGCAGTGGGGCATGAGCAATGCGGCCTTTGATTTGCGTCGGAAAGGTGCGGAATTGTTGGATAGTTTGGAAAAGATTCTAAAATAGTCGCTTAGGTGAGCGTTAAAAATATTTCAGGAGGTGAAAGTATGAAACGCAATATTATTGAAATTGATGAACAGAAATGTAACGGTTGCGGCTTGTGCATACCGAACTGCCCGGAGGGTGCGTTACAGATTATTGACGGCAAGGCCCGGTTAATCAGCGACTTGTTTTGCGATGGGCTGGGCGCCTGCATCGGTGAGTGTCCGCAGGGGGCAATCCGCACCGTTCAGCGTGAGGCCGAACCGTATGATGAACGTAAAGTGATGGCAAATATTGTTAAACAGGGCGAAAATACCATTGCGGCGCATTTGAAACACTTGAAATCACATGGTGAATTTAAACTTTATGAGCTGGCCGTGGCGTATTTGCAGGAGAATCATATTGCGGTGCCGAATTTAGAGGCTCCGGGCAAACTGCCGTGCGGTTGTCCGGGTACGCTGGCCAAAAAACTGGCGGAAAAACCGGCCGGAGTATTGTCCGGCGGGGCTTCGGCACTGCGGCAGTGGCCGGTGCAGCTAAAGTTGCTGAATCCGGCGGCGGAGTATTTTGATAATGCCGATTTATTGGTGTCGGCCGACTGCGTGGCACACGCATACGGGGCGTTTCATCGTGATTTTCTGGCCGGAAAAATCCTGATTGTGTTCTGCCCGAAACTGGACAGCGATATTGAGGGGTATGTAACGAAACTGGCGGAAATTATCCGTTTGCATCCGATTCAGTCAATCACGGTGGCTCGCATGGAAGTTCCGTGTTGCGGCGGCACGGTGGCCATTGTGCAGAAAGCGGTGGATTTGGCCGGAAAAACGCTGGATATTAAAATTATCACCGTAGGTATCAACGGCGATATTAAGTAAAAAAATATAAGTCAAATACCCGGCATATTAGGTAACGGGTATTTGACTATTTCGTTGCTGTTGCTATGGAGTGGGGGCGTTTTAAACGAAAAATGGTATCTCTCAGCTCAAAATTAACCTGTATCTTCAACCTTTTGCAAGTGTTGTTAGAAAATACCTTACCATATTGAAGATGTCTGAACCAGAGAAAAACTGACCAGATAAATCCTGCACTTTGCCGTTTTTTTAAGTTTTTTAAATTCATTCGATAATTTATTAAATTAAACACTTGCATTTCTCTTTTTGTCATATATAGTAATTAACATCGGCTGGGCCTGCAAAGCGTAAGGCCGATAGTTATTTCATAACCGTTATATTTCAGCAAATGTGCCGAAAACCGACCAAGTAAAATCACATTTGTACTAAGATTTAGGAAAAATGTATCCGGTAAGATTGTCTCTATGCATCTTATCGGACGCATCCCAACATCTTAGTACTGGTTCTTGGTCGGACCATCGGCACATGTGTGGATGCGTTCGATTTTTTTGTTTTTGAGATATGCAAATTGGTCTTTTAGCTTCCAACTTATATTGTAAAATATTACCATATAAGCGCGCTCTAAACACTCAATATCCGTACTCCTTTCAATTATCGAATTTTCTAACGTGCCGTC
>CAZEHZ010000109.1:0-6297 GCA_964512385.1 uncultured Victivallaceae bacterium
AGTCATTATCGGCATTATTGTGTACATGCATAAAACGAGAAACAGTGATATCGATGCCAGAAATTGGCAAGCGTTTTTCATGGAGATGTTCCTTTTGTTTCGATATATTAATTTTCATAAAACCCCAAAAGCATGGGCAGGGAAATATTAAAAAACATAACAATACCATTTTTGCCATCACTATACCCCGTCCAATAGTAACATTATACTGCTAAATAAAAAAAGTCAAATAAAAATATGTTTTTTATTTATTTTTTATTTGCATTTCTATAAAATGATACAATAGTAGTGTTGAAGTGATGATGTATCAATTGTGTTATTCTTTGATTTTCAATGTATTTCATAAAAAATTAACATTTCAGGAGGGCGAAGGTTATGCGAGGAATTAAGCGGTTTACTTTAGTGGAATTGTTGGTGGTTACCGGATGTTTGGCGGTGTTGGCCAGTATGACATTACCTGCAACTAATCGAGCACGTGAAATTGCACTTCAAACCAGCTGTTCCGGTAATCTTCGTCAGTCAGTTCAAGGTTTGCTGGCCTACAGTCAAAGCTATGACGGGTGGTGTGCATTAAATAAAGACGGTTATTATAATTGGTGGAAGTCACCTGGTATGCCGCAAGAATTAGGCTTAAACGAAACAACTGATCTTAATATTTACACCAATCGTAAAATTACCATTTGTCCCGGTATAACAGTGAATCCTAACGGGTGGAGTACTAATCAATGTTATGGAGTACCGCGTTATTGGGGGCAGGGTTCGACTGATTTTAACGAAGTAGCCGTTTCACCGGTTGAGTTGTCTGTAGATGGCTGGCTTATGACACGTGTAAATCTTCTCCAAGATGCATCAAAATATATAATTCTTGGTGATGCCGCTTATGGGCCGCAGTTTGCATCAGGCAACATTCATCAAATTTCCGGCGAACCATGCCCTTTGTTTTGTCGTCGTGATGCTAATTTTGCCGGTTTGGCAAAATGGCATCTTGGCAATGCCAATGTGGCGTATGCGGATGGTCATGCGGCTGATACGTCGGACCGTTCCCGTTTGTTTACGGACTCCAAAATCGGAAATCTTCTTTCTGCCGACGGCCTGACCGTCGAAAAAATTGGTCAGTAAGAAATTTTTGCAGCCGTCTGCGGCGCTTTCCGACAAAACACTATATTATCAGGAGTCATAATGAAAAATTGGTTTATATATTCTTTAGCTGCCGGTATAACGGCTTCAACTCTGCTTTCGTCTGCCGCCAATGCGACCGACGCCCTTAATCCGGTAAAATTGACACGTAGCGGTTATACAAAAATTACCCTGTCCTGGCCAAATTCCGGCGGCAGTTACAGTGTATACCGCAACAATACCCTGGTGGCAACTGTCAATGGCGGCAGTTATACAGATTCGGCGCTGGAGCCGGGGATCGCATACAATTATACCGTAACAGCTCCGGACGGTACAACCGGCAGTATTACAATATCCACCTTAAGTCGTCCGGCGGTGGATAATCCGGCGGCTTTTATGGCCGCCGTGGATGAACAACATATCATGCAAATAGCTCCGGCCAATGCCGCAATATTACTTAATAACTTGAAAAACTCCTTAGGCCGGACACAGCCGGCTCCGATAGAATATACGGCTATAGATGCTGATATCGTTCAGGCGTTTGTACAGAATGAACTCACAAAACTTCTTCCATATAATGAAATAACGGCAGTCGAGCAGGCGGAATTCAAAACGAAACTCGAAGCCCTGCTTGCCGGAAACTTGCACAATGCCCAGTTTGATAATATTTATACCCGTCACAGCCTTATCAACTTGGCGGAAAAACACTTATCGGCTCGAAAAACTGCCGGAGCTATTGCACTTTATGAACTGTTGCTGGAATATTCCGGCAACGATGAAGCGGCGACGTTCAATGCATTATCACGTCTGGCGGACATCAAACGGATGGCGTTGACCTCCAGTTCAACTGCCGCAGAGTTGTCTGACACCATTACCGGGATTGCCGGGTGTTATTTGCGTTTTATAGACCGCTTCCCGGATTCCACTTCTAAATTTGCCGAGGGTGCTTATCGGAACGCGGCTTACAATTATTTTATGAATTTTCCGGATTTGCTAAATTATGGCAATTATAATTCGGCGGCATATAATTCGGCGATATCATTGCTGCAAACCGCATTGAGCCGCTTCCCGTCCTCAGTTGGTCTGCAACGTTTACACACCCGTATTATGGCTTGGCAATTGGACTTGATCAATATTCAGTTTGGGGATAACACTTTGCCGGACGGTTCAACCTTGCGTATTGTAAATGCCTCGGCCGCCAACGGCAAAAGCGGTCTTTATCCGAAACTTCCTTATACCGATGAACGACAACTTGCCGTTAATGCTTCACAGACGGTGCCATGCTACAACGGTCATGATTATATTTTGGCACTCAGCATCCCGGTTGAGGGTGGCGGTGCGATGAGTTCTGAAATTCCGCTGTCCGGATGGCAACCCGGCTGGACGTTGGTATGGTCGCCGTCAGGAACGACTTTTGAACCCTCTGCCGCAGGCGAAACCGGCATAAAAATCGACTTTGGCACGGTGGATTATCCCTATAATTTAACTGCTGAACGTAATATTGATGTATTCACGCTACGCTGGAATTTTGTGCCGGCAAATGAGTTTACCGTTGACCATTTTACGATATACCGTAATGGTGCTGAAGTTGGCCAAACCGCCTCAAACGTGTTGGAAAACTTACCGCTGGTGCAATCCGGCGGCGGTTATGATTATACCGTGGCGGCTTATGATGCCGCGGGCAACGCTTCTCCTTCAAGCCCGGTTTTACGGGTTGAGCCCGGCGACTTGTCGGCACATGCCGATTTCTTTGCCTGGCTGAAACAATACTTTGGCGATACACCGATGCTCTCGATAGACGACCCGGATAATGACGGTATTGACAACTATCATGAATTTTTGGCTGACAGCAATCCGGCGTTGGCCACCGGGCCGGAGTTGCGGCGCGGACCACGCGGCTATACCGCACTGACCATGGTGTGGGAGTCCGCTCCCGCCGAAACAAATGTGCAATATGAAATTCGGGAAAACGGCAGTTCGACCGCTCCGGTGGTGGTTTCCGGCGGCAGTTACACCGCCCGTAATTTATCATCAGATGCCGACTACGGCTTCAGTATCAGGTTGTTGAAAACCGATGGCACGGCAACCGACTGGAGTGCACCGCTGACTATGCGCACGTTAAAGAACAACCAGTTTGTAAATGAAAATAATCTGGCGACCGCAATCGATGCGGCGTTACCCGGCAACAATTTAACCGGTACTGAATTGCTGAGTTATTATAAGAGTACCCTGCCGGACGGAACAACTGCGTTTAGCACAATTGACTCGGCCCGGCTGGAGGAATTGTTGGGGCAGGAACTGGAAGCATTGACCGCCAACGGCGTATTAACTGCCGATGCTCAAGCTGCGTTATTGACTGAATTAAAGACAATTTTATCATCAGACGGTACGGAAAAAGATTTTGAAGTGTTGTATATTTACACACAACTGCTCAATCTTGCGGAAAAATACTTCTATACTTATCGGAACAATCCGGTTCAAAGTGCCAATTATGATGCTGCGGTGTCCTTATATCGTTTGGCGATGAATTTTAACAACGAGCCGGCCGCTGTGGCAAATATTCTTAACCGGCTGGCGGTTATGCGTATGCAGACACTCTCTGCCAATAGTGGAGAGGCAGAGATTTTAGCGGCATTATCTGACCAGTCCGCTTTGAGAATGGAGTTCATTACCCGTTTTGGCGATGAATTTAAAAGTAATATGCTGCTTACACCGCATAAAACGGCTCTGGCCGAATATCTGAAATACTTCCCGGTACTTTTAACTTACAACAGTTATTCGACCTCCGCATTTGACGCCGCTTCAAGTTTAGCTGAATCCTGGCAACAATTTGCGCCCTCGGTAACGGCCGCAAAATATCGTGCCATGGTGTCGGCATGGCCGCTTACTCAACTGGCGGTAAATGTTACGCTGCCAAACGGCGGCAGTGGAAAGTTTACCATTCGTAATATAAGTGAAAAGCTGTCGCAGTCGCCTTATATATACAGCAGTGACGCCGTGGATGACACCCGCAGTTTCACCTTGAACGGTCAGTCGCTTTCGGTTCCGGCCTATGCCGGGCATTTATATGAATTATCTGTAACCACGCCGGTGCAGAACGGGCCGGAGTGGACTCGCACGCTTTCCGGCATTCGTTTTCAAACCGGTAAAACTATTACCTGGGCGAACAATCAATGGCAAAGTGTAACCGGGAAAAACAGCTTAACCATAATCGCAACCCAGCCGGAAACCCCGTATAATCTGACCGCCGATATTTATGGCGATGTTTTTGATTTGCGTTGGGACTTTACCGCACCGGAAAATTTTGTGCTGGATCATTTTAATATTTATCGTGGCGAAAACTTACTGGATTCGGTGCCAAGCCAAGTTAAATACTCCATACCGCGCGGACTTACCGCTGATCAGGTTTACAGTTATTATGTTACCGCCGTATCTGCAGACGGGGTTGAAACCGCATTGAGTGAAGCGTTTCAGGTGTTGCCGGAATTTACCAAAGACGATTTAACTTATTTTGAATGGAAGCAGAAATGGTTTGGCGACACTCCGGTGTTGTCCAGTGATGACTCCGACGGCGACGGTCTTACCAACTATCAGGAATTTATTCTTGGTTCAAATCCTTTACTTGCACCGCCGGCGTCCGATACGGAATTGGCAATAAACAAAATATCCGGCATTAAAGCCGCCTATTATCAAGGCGTTTGGATGAGTATGCCGAAATTCAGCGATTTGGTTCCTTATAAACAGGGCGTACTGAATCGCTTCCAGTTTGACTCCACGTTAAGTAATGTCTTAGACAGTGATTTGGCCGACAATGCAGCCGCGGAATTGTCCGGGTATTTTGACGTTCCGGCCGACGGCATGTATAAGTTCTTCCTGTCCAGCGACGACGGTTGTCGTTTTATGGTTGACGGCATAACCCGAATAGACCATAACGAACTTAATACTGAACGCGAAATATTTAAGGAGCTTTATCTTAAAAAAGGTGCACACTCCTATAAAATTGAATACTTTGAATACAATAACTATGCTCATTTACAACTTTATTGGTCCGGTGCATCATTTGAACGAACTCGTTTTGATCAGAGCGGATTGTGGTATATCGACGGCGAAGAATCCGCCGGGTTTAAAGAATATTTGGCCGGTCAACGGGATTCCGACGGCGACGGTTTGAGTGATTTTGTTGAAATAAAACTTGGAACCGATCTTTTGAATGCGGATTCCGACGGCGACGGCTTAAGCGATTATGCCGAAGTAAATGAACTGCACACCAACCCGTTAAATGCCGACAGTAACAATAACGGCATAAATGACGGTGATGAACTGGAACTTTCCGGCGGCAACGCCGCCATTGATTTAAGTTTACTCACCTTTACTCCGGTTTTAAACATACCGGGTGGAGAGTTCGTTGCCTCCACCGGAATCTGGCGTGCAGTGGAGGAAAAAGCGTTGGCGGCAGATCGCCGCGGTACAGTGGATTATCAATTTACCCTGAATGAAAACGGCATTTATCGACTTAATGTTGTATTGGCCAACTATTTTGCCATTGCCGGTAAAAATAATATTGACATCTATATAGATAATGTTTTGATTGCCGCACCGCAAATTGAGTTGGCGGACACCTCCGCCATACATTCCGAATTTACTCCGTATTTAACGGCCGGAACTCATACGCTGCGGTTGGACTGGGACAACTGGAGCAGTAAGCAAAAATTGTCCATCGAAAATATTTCATTCGATAAATTAACCTCGCTGGCGGAAGCCGCAGATGCTCAACAGGAGCTGACGGAGTCGGTGTTGGAAAATCGTAACATAATAACGGAAAAACAATCCAGTCGCACCTCGCCGGCGTTTATTGAGGGTACCGCTCTGTATCCGCAACTGGTAAAGGTGAATCAAGATTCGGCCACTCAGCTGTCCGGCAACAAATGGTATGCCGAACTGCCGTTGTCGGCTGCTGAACCGGTTACGGCTCAAGTGGAATTTGAAAATGGCGGTCTGAATAAAACGGCTCAAATCGAATGGCAGATTACCAATATTCAAGCCGAAGACGGCCAAACCATCCGTATTCGTAAAGGAGATTCGTTATTACTGTCCGCCGCCCCCGATGAACCCGGCAACTCCGGCAGTTGCGTAATTACGGCATTGGGAGAATCCTATACCGGTAAACCTAAAGATGCGCCG
>CAZEHZ010000109.1:6397-7806 GCA_964512385.1 uncultured Victivallaceae bacterium
TTCGGCCGCAACGATGTAGTGTGCTGGACCGGATATGCCAGAGAGTGGAGTATGCCGACACCGGCCGAGGGTGTGCAATTGGTGTTTGATAATCGCTTGAAAGATGCTTCGCGCTCCACGTTAACCACTGAAACGCTGGCCAGAGTTTATGCCGATGATAACAAACCGCGATTTGTGTCGGCTCGGCTTGAAGACGGTACACTGCTGGATATGCAACGGTTGTCCGGCGTAGACTGCCATGCCAACGCCGCCACTTATGTGCGGATTCTGGAAACTTATGAAGACGGTTCGGAGCTGGTGGAAACCTTGATCGTGCTTAATCAGGTGCGTTCCGATGTAACGGTGGAACTGGATATCTTTGTGCCCGGAGTACTGTTTGATACCGGCGAAATCAGTAAAGTGATTACGGCCGAAGATTTTGATGAACTCGGCATGAAAACCGTTCGCTTTGTGCGCTCCGCCGGAGCGGCGACATCGGTCTGCCACACCATGCGGTTGTATCAGAACGGTGAATATATCGGGACTCGGCTAAAATGAAAAAAAACAAGCTGAAATTTGTTATTGTAAGTTCAGCTTTGGTAATATTGACGGTGGTTGCGGTGAGTCGTTTTTTTATGGACTCGCCGGGCTCCGCGTCTGCCGTTGCCACAGTTGCCGAGCCGGAAATTGCGGATAATTCATCTCCTCAAAATCGGGAGTTAATCAATCAAATTATCACGCCGGTTGAACCGGATAAGCCGCGTAAAACGGTGGAATTGGTAAATTCATTGCCGAATAATTTAAGCAGCACAGAACGTCAGGCATTATACGATTTTTTGCGGCACGGCCCGAACGACTCGTATCATTATGCCGTAAAAAACGATATCATCAACGTTCTGCGCAATCAGTCTGAACCGCCGCCGGAGTTGACCGATATTTTACTGGAGCTTTATCAGGACAAAAATCAGGACAAGGTGGTGCGAATCTACGCCTTGCAGCATATGCGGCCCTGGTATCGGATGCAGAGCCAGAAAGATCCCCGGATAAAAGAGGCCTTTTTTTCGGCCTTGGACGAACCGGACACTGAATTTGCCGGAACCGCATTACTGGCAATGCGTTATCTGTCTAAAGACCAGGAGGGTTTTGATGCGCAGGAGATCGCCGGCAAAGCCTGGAAACTGGCAGAAAACGCCGACGCCAATTTATTGAGTCGAATTTCCGCGATCCAAGTGGCTTCAACTTTAACCGGCAAGACTGGTGACGGCAGTCGTTATGTGCAATACGCCGCCAGCGGCAACGCCATGCCGATACGCTTGGCAAGTATAGCGGCAATCGGAGCCTCCGGCGACCGCACGCAACTGGAGTTTTTGTCCCGAATCGCCGCCAACGAACCGGAACCATTAAACTCCGCCGCAAAAAATGCTATGAAA
>CAZEHZ010000110.1:0-7724 GCA_964512385.1 uncultured Victivallaceae bacterium
AACGTCGATCGGGCAATCCAGTTCCCGCTGCTGTTTCTGATGGTCCATCCCGCCGAACACCACTACATTATTCAACCCGGTATATTTACCGATGCTTTCGGCATCTTTATGAATTTGAATCGCCAGTTCACGGGTGGGCGCCATTACCAACGCCCGGCAACAGCCGTTCTTGCGTTCCGGCAACGGATTATCCAGCAGGTGTTTAAACACGGCCAACAGAAACGCCGCCGTCTTGCCCGTGCCGGTTTGCGCTTTACCGCAGACATCATGCCCCTTTAAGAGTTCCGGCAGACTGGCGGCCTGAATCGGCGTGCAGTAGTTAAACTTAAGGTCTTGAATGCCAAACTGTACCGAACGGGGCAGATCTAAATCCAGAAACCGGGTTTTCCCCTCTTCCGCCGGAACCTCGGCTAAAGTTTCCGGCATCGGCGGGATGCCTTTTACGTGCAGAACGGGCAAACTTTCGGCGGCGTTGCCGTTTACCGGTTTATTGCCGGACTTCTTTTTACGTTTACGCTTTGGCGTCTCATCGCCATCGGTATAAGGTCTATTAATGGCGGCCTTAGCCGGATGAACGTTCGGAATAGGTGAACGTTTATTATTTTTTGCGGCAGTCTTGGCGGTGCCGGACTGGGCGGCTGTCGATTTTTCCGGGCGGTCAGGTGTATTAAGCCCCGCGAAATACGACTTTATCAACATTCCAATTTTTTTGAACAATTTTTCTGCTTCCTGTTTATCATTTTACTATTCTACAATTCTTTAAGATACATTCAATGTTCTATTTTTCAAGAGTCCGGCGGATTATTATGCGTTTTTTGGCAAAAATAGGTTGTTCAAAACGGTTTTTTGTAGTATATTGATATAGTATTGCAACAATTATCATAAAAATACAGGGAGTGTTAGAGATGAATTCCGGACTGCAGAAAGCGCAAGTTTTAATTGAAGCGATGCCGTATATTCAGAAATTCCGGCAGGCTTTGGTGGTGATTAAGTTTGGCGGCAGTGCCATGGAAGACCCCGAACTGGTGCGCCAGACCATGCGGGATGTGGTACTTATGGAGTGCATCGGCATGCGGCCGGTGGTGGTGCACGGCGGCGGCAAGGCGATCTCTGCCGAACTCAAGCGGCTGGAAATTCCGGTTAAGTTTGTCAACGGTCTGCGCCACACCTGCGAACGCACCATTAAAGTGGTGGACAATGTTCTGCATAATCAGGTGAACAGTAATTTAGTGGAGCTGGCTCGTCAAGCCGGCGGCCAGGCGGTCGGAATCTCCGGCAAACAGGTGTTGACCGCTAAAAAGACCTTCTCGGTAGACCCGGAAACCGGCGAACAGCTGGATGTCGGCTTTGTGGGCGAGGTTATCCGGGTGGATACCATGCCGATTATGCACGCTTTGTGGGAGGGCAATATTCCGGTAATCACTCCGCTCGGCACCGGCGAGGACGGCAATGTTTATAATATTAACGCCGATATTGCGGCTTGCCAGATTGCGGAAGCGTTACACGCCAGAAAACTGGTGTTTTTGTCGGACGTGCCTGGCATTATGCTGGACCCGAAAGACGAGTCCACCGTAATTTCCACCATTTGCACCGACGAAGTGCCGAAATTGATTGCCGATAAGGTGATCTCCGGCGGTATGCTGCCCAAAATTCAGAGCTGTATGGCGGCGTTAAACTCCGGCGTGAACAAGGTTCACCTGATCGACGGCCGGGTGGAACACAGCTTACTGCTGGAAATTTTTACCGATAACGGCATTGGTACGGAAATTGTCCGGCCGGATTCGATCTAAGCATTATGAATATCGTTTTTACCGGCATGAAGCACTGCGGCAAGTCTACTCAAGGCAGACTGCTGGCGGAGAAACTGCAGTGCAAATTTGTGGATTCCGATGCGGAACTGGAGCGCAACTATCAGGCGTTATACGGCAAAAAATTGCTGTTTCGGGAAATTTATCAGCAGCACGGCGCCGACTTTTTTCGTAAATTAGAGGCCGACTCGATTGCTGATTTGTTACTGCATGTGGCCGCTCATCCCACGCAGAGAACCGTGTTTGCCTTAGGCGGCGGCACGGTGAGCAATCCATTTTTGCCGGATGACTGGCGCAATTTAGGGCTGATTGTCTATCTTAAAGCCGATGCCATGGTGCTGTATAACCGCATTGTTAAAGGCGGATTGCCGCCGTATTTATGCAACTGCGCCGATCCGTTTGCCGAGTTTTTAAAGGTGTCCGCCGCCCGCAATTCGGCGTTTGAACAGGCGGCCGACATGGTGTTTGAGTTTAAAATGCCGCAAAGTAAAATGGAAAATCATGAACTTTTATACGGGTTTTTGAAAACCGAGATAGAGGAGTAGAGTTATGGGTGGTGGAAACAGTTTCGGGCAGGAGTTCAGAGTTACCACTTTCGGCGAGTCGCACGGCGCCGCTTTAGGCGTGATTATTGACGGCGTACCGCCGAATGTGGCGTTGACCGCCGCCGATATTCAGGCCGAACTGGATCGCCGCCGCCCCGGGCAAAGTAAGGTGGCGACGCCCCGTAACGAGTCGGATCAAGTGGAAATTTTATCCGGCGTGTTTGAAAACCGCACCACCGGCACCAGTCTGGCGTTGCTGATTCGGAACAATAATCAGCAGAGCAAAGATTATCATAATATCGCCGAAATTTTTCGCCCCGGCCATGCCGACTGGGGATTTTTTGCCAAATACGGCATTCGGGATTATCGCGGCGGCGGCCGCTCGTCCGGGCGTGAGACCGCAGGTAGAGTCGCCGCCGGAGCCGTGGCCAAAAAGATTTTACTTGAACAATATAACATCAACACGGTGGCATACGTTACTCAAGTGGGTGAAATTCAGGCGGAAATTTGCGATTTAAGTGTGATTGAACAGAATATTGTGCGTTGTGCCGACCCCAATGCCGTCGAAAAAATGGTGGCCGAAATTATTCGGGTAACGCAAGACCATAACAGCATCGGCGGCTGTGTGGAGTGCCGAATCCAAAACGTTCCCGCCGGAATCGGCGAACCGGTTTTTGATAAACTTGATGCGTTACTGGCGCAGGCCGCCCTCTCCATCGGCGGTGTAAAAGGCGTGGAATTCGGCGACGGGTTTGCCGTGTGCGGAAAATTAGGAAGTGAAAATAATGACCAGCGCACCGCCGAGGGCTTTTTATCCAACCATGCCGGCGGCATTGCCGGCGGACTCTCCACCGGGCAGGAGATTGTGTTCCGGGTGGCGGTAAAACCCACCCCCTCCATCGCCCGCAAACAGCAGACCGTGAACACGAATGGCCAGAGTGTGGAGTGTGAAGTTATTGGTCGCCACGACCCTTGTTTATGCCCCCGTTTGGCGGTGGTGCTGGAAAATATGGCCGCCATTGTAATTTTAGATTTAATTTTACGGAATAAATGTCTGAAATAATTATTTTTACTATTGACAAACCCTCAAACCGGTGTTAATTTTCCCTAGTTTAAATCCATAAATTAGGGGAACTCATGCAAAAATTATTTTCTGAATTATTCCGGGTTGGCCGTGGTTTTAGTTTTGGCGGCGTGTGCCGTAATTGGTCGTTAAGTCTGTTGGGCGGCGTGTTGAGCATCAGCTCGGCGGCGGTACTGTTTAGCGGTTGTGCGTCGCTTGCCGTGCGGCCGGACTTTGAAGCTACGGTGCAAAGAGCTAACAGCCAAGTGTTTCCCGCCGTCGTTTATATTCATGCGGTGGCGGCGGATTTGGAATCCGGCAAAGAGCAGGGTAACGTGATTCGGGGTTCCGGCGTCATCATTTCGCCCTCCGGCGAGGTGTTGACCAATTTCCACGTGGCGGACAAAGCCTCCAACATTCGCTGTCTGCTAAATAATTCCGATGCGTATGAAGCGGAAATTATCGGCTATGACAAAGATGTCGATTTAGCCCTGCTCCAGTTAAAACTTCCGCCAGATGCCGCTCCGTTACCATACGCCGAATTAGAGGCCGAACCGGTGCGGGAAGGCCAGTTTGTCATGGCGATGGGTGCTCCGTGGGGCATGAACCGGTCGGTTTCCATTGGCATTATCTCCTGCTCCAGCCGCTATCTGCCCGGCGAAAGCGAATACTCTTTATGGTATCAGACCGATGCGGCCATCAGCCCCGGCAACTCCGGCGGACCGCTGGTGAATACGCATGGCAGAATTGTGGGTATCAACACGTTAGGTATGAATTACGGCGGCGACATGGGCTTTGCGATTCCGGCCGGAACCATTGCCGATGTGGTGCCCCGGTTGCGTGAATATAAGGCGGCAAACTGGGCGTGGACGGGGCTGGAACTCCAGCCACTGCATGATTTTGATTTGGATATCAACTTTGATTTTGCCAACGGTGTAATTGTCTCCGGCACCGCTGAAGGCAGTCCGGCTCGACTCGCCGGAGTGTTGCCCAAAGACCGCATTGTGGCTATGAACAACGTGCCGATTACCGTAATGAACGCCGAAGCCATGCCGGATTTTCGCCGCAAATTAGGCCTGTTGCCGTTTGACGTGCCGGTAAAATTGACGATTATGCGTGGCGATGAAGAGTTTAGTATTGACGTTACCCCGCAGGCCAAAGGCGTAGTGGAGGGCGAAAATCTGATTCTAAAGCGTTGGGGCATAACCGTAAAGGCCATTAACCGCTTTGACAATCCGGACCTGTTCCATTACCGCAACAACGGCGTATATGTATACGGTATCGATTATTCCGGCAACGCCGGCCGCTCCAGACTGCGTACCGAAGATATTATTACCCATATCAACGGCAAGGAAATTAACGATTTGGCCGCCATGCAGACCGCTTATGACGAGGCCGTGGCAAATGTGGCCAACCGCAGTAAAGCCGTATTCGGCGTATTACGTAACGGCGCCGCCCGTCAGTTGGTGATCGAATTTTCCCGCGAGAATGAAAAATAATTGGCAATAAAAACCTAACTATAGGGGGTTACATAATGAATAAGCAAGTGAAAATGTGGTTGATGGCCGGGTGTTTAGCCTCGTTTATGGCGTATGCCGATGACGTGGCGCCGGCGGAGAAAGCCGTGGCGAAAGAGCCGGTCAGTGTGGAAAAAATGCAGAAGTTGAATAACGACCTGTTACAGAAACTTTCACCTGGCATGGTGCGGGTAAACTACTTTTTAAAGCCGGATAAAAACGGCAAGTATACCTCTACTCAATATTTCTGCCCCGGTTGCCAGCGCATGCACTCCAAAAGTACCGAATCGCTGGTACGCAGTCTGATTCCGATGACGGCGATTGGAATGGTAAGTGCTGATAACAAAGTTCTTACGCAGGACTTACTGCTGTCCGCCGACAATATTGCCCGCATTGAAATTGAACCCTTTGACCGCTCCGCCGCTCCGGTGGCGGTAACGGTAAGCGGTTATTATCCGGAACGCCGTGCCATTCAGTTAACTGCGGCCGAAGCTATTCCGTTTGCCGCCCCGCTGAAATTTGCCGCCCCGAAAAATGACGCTCCTTTATATGGATTTTTCATCACCGATGATGCCGAAGAGTCCTACGGCATTACGGTGGCGGGCGTAAATCCGTTTCAACCCGGCATGGTGATTCGGGATTTGACCGATAATCTGGAGTATATGAAGTTGCCCGGCAATACTTTAATTGTTACCGAAGACGGCACCCCGGCGGCGGCGTCATTTAATAATACACTGAATTTGAAGCTGGATTATCTGGCCGCTCCGGAAACTTGGAACGCTGTTTCGCAAGAGGAGATGCAGAAATCTAAAGCGAATATTCAAGATATTCTGCAAGCCTCCGTACTGCCGGTAAAATTGAAACTGGCAGAGTTGCCGAAGGTGAACTCCAATCGCTATGAACGTGACGATGATATGCCGCTGGAATTTACCGTGCCCGGCATTGTGCAGGATAACGGCAACGTGATGATTCCGGTTCGCTTAGACGCCACCGCCACCGCCAGACTCGAAAATATTACCATTACGTTTAAGGATGAAGATATTCCGGCCTCCTTTGTCGGCACTTCTAAAGAGTTGGGTACATTCACGGTTAAGCCGGACAAAGTGCTGGATACTCAACCCATAAAAATTGCCGATTTGACCTTCGGCGATTTGGCCGATATGCGGCTGTGGACGGTGGAAATGGTGCCGCAAGACAAAAAATTGAACTTTATTATCTTTCCGGATCGCTGTGCAGGCACCAGTTTAGGTTATAAAAATCAACGCACTTTGCGCATGGCTAAAGCGGAAGATTCCTTCATTTTTACCCCGAATGGCGAACTTTTAGCCGTTAATATCGCCTTCCGTGAACAAGGCAAAACCGGCCGCTACAGTCAGGATCGTGAACCGGTACTGCTGCTCGCCGCCGTAAAAGACAAGTTTGACGAATATAACCCCGATTTAGTGCCGAAGTCCGAAAGTGAACGTGTGGTAATCGGTTATCTGGGCGCAACTTATCAGGAAATGAATTCCGAACTGGCCGAGGCTCACGACGTAGTTTCCGCCACCAATAACGGCGATTTAGGCTTGCTGGTGGCCGACGTCTCCGCCGACTCCCCCGCCGCCGCCGCCGGACTGCAGGTTGGCGATATTATGCTGCGCTTAGTGCCGGAAACCGGCAGTCCCGTCGATTTGGATGGCCGCTACTCCGAATACGATATGTCCGACTTCCCATGGAATCGCTATGACGAATTCCCCGAACAATATTTTGACGAAATGCCTACCCCGTGGCCCAATATGAATAATCCTCTGCATCAAGCCCTTACCCAATTTGGTATCGGCCAGAAGTATCAGCTGATTTTCCTGCGTAACGGCGAACGCCAAACCATTGATTTAACCGTTGGCAATGCCCCGGAAAACTTCTACTCCACCACCCGTTTGGCCGTGCCGGAACTCGGCGTTACCGTCTGCAATATTACCCCCGAAGTACGCAAGTATTTCCGCATGGACAATCAGGCCGAAGGCGTGTTGATCGCCCGCGAAAAAGCCGGCAGTAAGGCCTCCATCGCCGGCCTGAAACCATATGAAATTATCGCCAAAGTCGGCGACGTTCCCGTCCATAATATCGACGAGTTTAAGCAGGCCGTTACCGGCGCCACCGAACTGAAACTCGAAATTAAACGTTTGGCCGTCTCCAGAATTGTTAATATAAAACTGAATGACCCCGTTTCGTTTGATGCCACCGCCACCAAAGCCGACGAATCTACAGAGGAAATTATTGCCATAGAAACCAAATAATCTAATTAATCATAGCCTATATAGCATCTTTCAGCGAGTGTGGCAAACCTGCTCCACTCGTTAGTTGAACTCGTTGTTTGCTGTGTTTCTTTGAGCATATTAAGCCGTTTTTGGGAGGAGGCTACTTGCCTCCCCCAAACCCCCTCCCGCCGCCAAACGTGGCGGTTCGTTCGTTGTCGCATACTTTGTTTCACAAAGTCTGCTCCGAAAGTTTTTTAAATTGGGGGTTTTGTCGGCTTTTTAAGTTTTTTTGCGTGGGTTACTTTTTGCCGCCGTCCCGTGCTTGCAAGCCCTCATCCGGGCTCGCAAGAATCAGATGGCTCCGCCATGGATATCTCATGGAGACTTATAAGTTTATGTGACAGTAGCGGTGCGGTCGCCCTCCATCTGTTTTTTATTGTGTCCACAATAAAAAATCAGCTGAGGAACCCCCAGCTCCCTTCCTTACCGCATGCTTCGTTTTCACTCCGCATGGTCGATAGCTTCGCTATGTTTAGGCAAAGCTTTGCAAGGTG
>CAZEHZ010000111.1:0-7300 GCA_964512385.1 uncultured Victivallaceae bacterium
GCAATTTAGTCGATTTTTCGTTATTTATGCGTTTTAAAAATTCGGCATCTTTGTTATCTTATCAAACATAGCTGGAATCGGGGCTGATATATTCATAACATCTTGTAAATTAGGATGATAAAACGAAAGTTGATATGCATGTAAGGCTTGACGAGGCAGTACCAGCTGCCGCCATTCCTGCTCAGAAATCAGGTTGTCCCGATTTTTTAAATAGATTAAATCATTTGGCCCATACAGCTTGTCGCCCAGCAACGGAAACCCTAAGGAGTACAACGTGGCCCGGATTTGGTGCAGTCGCCCGGTCAGTGGCCGGGCGTCAACCAGTGAATACTGCGCCCCGATTTTTACCGGCCGCAGAATCGTCTGCGCCGTTTGGCGGTTCTCCGCCGTCGAATCCACGGTAAAGCGGCGTTTTTTACGCACAACGGAATTGCTGTCCGGCTCTAAAAAACCATTGGCATCAATGACTTGCACCGGAAAACTCCCGAAGACCAAGGCTTGATAACGTTTTTCCATTGTGGGAGCATTTTTAGTCAGCAGGGCGGCGGTTTTGGCGTTTTTTGCCACTAACATTATACCGGAAGTTTCTCTATCCAAACGATTTATCAAATGCACCGCCGGATATTTTTTCTTTAACAGAAACCACAGCGTGTTCTTATAAAACGGCCCCGCCGGATGACTCGGCAAATCGCCGGGCTTATCCACCGCCAGCAAAAACTCGTCTTCATAAAGCACCGTGTATTCGGCCTGAACCTCCGGCTCCGGGATATGACTGATCAGGTAGCTGATTACATCATTTTCCTGTAAAATATACTCTGGACGGGTGGGCTGATGGTTTACCACTATATAGTGTGCGGCAATATTTGCCCGCCACTCGTCCATACTATGATACGAGAACCGGCCGCTCAAAAAAGTTAATAACTCCTGATGGGCAAACGATTTGGCCACCACGGTCTGTACACAACGCTGGTCCAGACTGTCGGCGGCCAATATGGGTTTACGGGGGTTTGCCATGCAAATTTTATCCGTATGATTTCTATTCGGTGGCGTTTTGCTCAAACAGCACGGCTTCTTCGTCGCAATGCTCATGTTTGGGGCATAACATGCAGTCGCTCCAGATTTTTTCCGGGAACATCTGCTTTTCCACCTTTACAAAGCCACTGCGCAGAAAAAAGTCGGTCTGATATGTCAACGCAAACAGCTTAAACTCTTGATGTTCCGCCTGTAACCGCTTGATTGCCCCCTGCACCAACTGCCGCCCGATGCCGAGTTTTTGATATTCCGGCTTAATTACCAGCGACCGCACCTCAAACAACCGATTACCAAAGTCCCGCACCGCCATACAGCCGAGCAATTCATCGGTTTCCGCATTTACCGCTACAGTAAAATTGGCCAGATAATAACGGATATCGGCTTCGGTTCGCGGCAAAACAATCTGCTTTAACGCATAAAACGCTAATAAGCGGAAAATTTGCGGCACATCACCGTCAGTTGCCGGCCGAATCTGAAACGCTGCTGTCGCTGTCGTTGCCGTCATTCGCACTCTCCTCTGCTTGCTGTATCTCTAAAATCTGCCCCATGGCACGGAATTTATTATAGCGGTCATCCTGCAATTTACGGCCGGACAGCGCACGCAACTCCGCCAAATTCTTAATCAATGCCTCCCGCACCGCCTGTGCCGCCGTGTCATAATCACGATGCGCACCACCCAGCGGCTCCGGAATAACCTCATCGGCCACATTCAATTTTATCAAGTCGGCGGCGGTTAAGTGCAACGCATCGGCGGCCACGCTGGAATACTTACGGTCTTTCCACAATATCGCCGCACAGCCTTCCGGCGTAATTACTGAATAATAGGCGTTTTCCATTATCAATACCCGGTTCCCGACACCAATGCCAATCGCACCGCCGGAACCGCCCTCGCCGATAATCACCGCAATAATCGGCACGGAAAATCCGAACATGTCCCGCATATTCAATGCAATGGCTTCCCCGATATGACGTTCTTCGGACGCAATCCCCGGAAATGCCCCCGGAGTATCAATAAAAGTAATAATCGGCACGCCGGACTGATTTGCCAAGTGCATTAAACGCAACGCTTTACGATAACCTTCCGGATGCGGCCACCCGAAATTGCGCATCATATTGCTTTTTACATCGCGCCCCTTCTGAGTACCGATTACCATAACCGGCTTGTTGTTTAATTTGGCAAACCCGCCGACCACGGCTTTATCATCGCTGTAACGGCGATCACCGTGAAATTCGATAAAATCGGTAAAAATCCGTTCAATATAATCCAACGTATACGGCCGTTCCGGATGGCGTGCCAACTGGACACGCTGCCACGGGGTGAGGTTGGTAAAAATACTTTTTACCGTGTCATCCAAACGACTCCGCAATAACTCCAAATCGGCCGACATATCCACACTGCTGGTGGTGGACAGCGCCTCCCATTCGGTGATTTTGTTCTTTAATTCGGCAATCGGCTTTTCAAAATCCAGATAAACTTCCGCCATAATATTTCCCTGTATGATTAGTCTACAATCTTAACTTTAGTGCCGCCCGGAAGCAGCATAAACAGCATTTCCACATCGGCATTATTCATTCTTATATAGCCGTCGTTAAATTCACCACGCACATCGCCGGCATCCCATGTGCCGTGAATGCCGCCGATACTGGTGTTATTAAACCCCATAAAACGAGTGCCGTAACGATTCCGGCGGTCGCCGCCGGCGGCAAATTGCTTCTTTTTAGACCCTGGAAAGCTATATTCACCGGCCGGAATTTTATTCTTGCTGCTGAAGCCGGCGGGATAGGCTAAGAACAACTCGTTACCATCCATTACACAGACGGCTTGCGCTTTCTTATTTATTTCCACCGACCAGTCGCCTTTATAGCAGGTGATTTTATCCCCAACCTTCAAATCGGAAGACCCTTCCGGCAAGTCGTTAATCTTCCACAATGCATACAATGTAGTATTTAATTTATCGGAAAGCCGGCTGAACGTGTCGCCGCTTTTTACGTCATAAACCACATTTTTATCGCACTTAACCTTATTGAACACAATGCCGGAGTTGGCCCGGTTCAGCAACCCGACGGCGGAAAACCATTGCGTTCCGCCAATTTCCAGATGCCGCACCAGCATCTCCGCCAACTGTTTACCGCGCAGAAAATCTTTTGCGGCAATGGCGGCGGCGGCATCGTTATATAACTTTTCCTGCTCGGCGGAAAATTTGGTTTCGGCGGCATTTACGGCTCCGGAGCCTTCGCTGCCCGGATTACCGCTGTTTTCGCTGGCTGCACTATTCGCCGCCGCTTCGCCGCTGTTTTTGCTGCTCTGGGCGGGGCGGAAAATGAGCACCAACACCAGTAACAGCAAAGTAAACAACACCGCAAAAAACCAACTGCGGCGGCGATTACCGGCCGACAATCTGGTATGCGGTTCATCTTTGTCAAAACTGTAGTTAAAGCCCATAATAAATCCTTAAAAATTTAAAACCCTGATTTTACAATATAAATAAACATCATAATATACATTACAACTATGGAATTGCAAAACCATTTTTCAATAAAATTTACGGAAAGCATTTTTTATAATCCTCCGGCCAATGAGTCTTTTATGGAATCATCCGCCGGAAGCCCCGTTTGGCTTAGTCAAATTTTAAGCTGCAGCGGTGATACTCTTCCGAGCAAATCCGCGACAAATTCTCCACCGGAATTACCTCCAGAATAATTTCTGAATTAGCGGTAACGATGGCACTGCGCAGATGACCGCCGTAGATTCTATGCCCCCGGTCGGCGATGGTTACATGAGCATGAACATGGGCATTGCCGGACTCGTCGGTCATTACGTTGCCCATCATTGAGGTAATCTCGTACATGCCGGGAAAATAGTTTGTCCGGTATTCGTTCGATTCGGTGTGGTAAAACGCCAGCGTTACCCGCCGCACCGCACCGATGCCGCTTACCTTGGCAAAAGTAACTTTTTCCTGCTCGGCTACTTGACGGATTACGGCGGCTACTTCATCATCAGCATCCGCCCGAATTACAATATAGTTGCCAAATTTACGGTATTCCATTTTTCAATCCTCCTTGTCTAACGCCATCAACGCATTGGCGGCGGTTTCCCATTCTTTGGTTATCTCTTCAATCTGTTTATTCAATTCTGCCAATTCCCGATTGGTTTCTGCATAATCTACACCGCCGCCGGTCTGACTCATATTGGCAATCAGAATTGTTTTGCGGTCTTCGGCGGCTTCTAAGGCGGCCTCGGAATCATGTACTTGCTTTTCCAGCTTTTTGCGCTGCGGCGCCGACTGCGCTCTTAGTCTGGCCCGTTCACGCCGCCGTTCCCTGGCGTCCACCACCTCCACCGTTTTATTATTACTGTTTGCGGTATTATTCTCATTACAGACAGTTTCCTGCGCGGATTTCTCCAGATAATAATCATAATTCCCGAAATATTTCCGAATTCCGTCCGGACGAACCGCAAAAATCAGATTCGCCGTTCCCCGGATAAACTCAATGTCATGACTGACAAAGCACACGGTTCCCTTATAAGTTTTCAGCATATTCTGCAACATTTCCCGTGCGGCGATGTCCAAGTGCGTGGTCGGTTCATCCAGCACCAGCAAGTTGGGCGGATTCACAAATATCCGGGCAAAACAGAGACGAATCTTTTCTCCCCCGGACAACACTTTACACAATTTGTTCTGGTCACTGCCGGAAAAGCCGAACGAGCCGATTACGTTAGGCAGGCTGGCCACCGGAAAATCCCGGCTGCACGCCGCCCGGACTACATCAAATACCGACATTTCGCCAGGCAATAAGTCCGCAAACTCCTGCGCCTGATAGCCTAAAATAATATTATGCCCCAGCACCACCTTGCCCGAACTGGGTTGTAATGCCCCCGTCAACAGCTTTAACAATGTGGTTTTACCCATGCCGTTATAACCGATAAACGACACTTTTTCTCCGCATTCAATCTGAAAATCCGCATCTTTTATCACCATTTTATCCGGCGTGTAGCCAAAGTTGACATGCTCAAACCGAACCGCCTCGGTTCCGCACGGCGGCGGCTCCGGAAAACGAATCGCCCCTTTATAACTCAAATCGTCCGAAATGGTGACAACATCGCTGATTCGTTCCAACTGCTTGGCCCAGGCTTGAGCTTGAGCGGCCTTACTGCTTTTGGCCCGGAACCGTTCAATATTCCGTTCCAAATCCTTTTTGCGTTTGTCAATATTCTTCTGCGCCGCATCCAGCGCCAGCTTACGGGATTCACGCTCCCGCCGGTAATACGAGTAGTTGCCGTTATAGCGGCTTACAACGCCGCCGTTCAGTTCCAGCGTTACATTGGTCAGCTTATCCAGCAGAAAACGGTCGTGCGAAATCAACAGCAAGGTGCCTTGGAACGCCCGCAGAAATTTACACAGCCACTCCACCGCCGGAACGTCCAGATAGTTGGACGGTTCATCCAGCAGCAGAATGTCCGGGTCCGAAATCAAGGTTTTGGCCAGCGTGGCACGCATCTGCCAGCCGCCGGAAAAATTACTTAACGGCTTTTGCAGTGCCTCGGCCGCAAAGCCCAGACTGCACAACGCCGCTTCCGCCTCCGGCCGCAGCCGATAACCGCCCAAATGCTCAAATTCGGTCTGCAAATGCCCCAGACGGTTCAGCATACTGCCCTGGTCGCTCCCGGCCGGAAACTCCTGCGTGGCCAGACAATTTTCCAGAAACTCAATTTCACTGGTAATGTCGCCCAGTTCCGCCACGGCGTTGCTGGTATAGTCTATTAACGTTTCCTCCAGAATGGCGGCGGGCAACTGCTGTTTCAAGTAGCCGATACGCACCCGTTTAGGTATAACTACATTACCTTTTCCGGGAGTAATTGCACCGGTGATAATGTTAAAAATCGTACTTTTGCCGGCACCGTTCGGCCCCACCAGACCGGCACGTTCGCCGGAATTTATGCGGAATGACACATTATCCAAAATTGTTTTGTCGGCAAAATTCTGCTCTATATTAAAAAAATCAATCATAACTCTCTTCCAAAATCCATGTTATTTTTCAATCAAAATCCGAAAACCCACATCATCCTCCAAGCCGGAGCCTGCACTCTGCGAATAGGTTAATAAATTAAACCGCCCGGTTTTAAAACTGCCCCCTTTTACCGGCACCGTTCCACCCGGCACCGCCTGCGCCGGCAGGACATACTCCCGCACGTTGCCCGCCATATCCTGCGCACCGTATATCGAGGTATCCAGCGGAAAACTCCCGGCCGGCGCCCCGTGCGGATACAATTTTAACTGCGGATTTTCACTGCTCAGCGCATTATCCAAATCCATATTATTGCCCCACACGTAGAGACGGCCGTCGATACCGCGGGCCGCTTTTTCCCACTCCAGCGCATTAGGCAGCCGCACCGTGCGATTCAGTTTTCCGCTTAACCAGCGGCAATAGGCCGCCGCCGCCTCCAACGGAATACCCACCACCGGCATATCGGCGGAATACGGCGGTTGAATTTCACCATTCTCATCAAAAATCCCGGCAAAATTACGTGCCATGCGGTTTGCCCGGTAGCCGGGATTATACATTTCACGCTCCGACGCCGAACTCAACTGACGATAGAATTTTTGATATTCACCTAAAGTTACCTCGTTTTTACCAATAAAAAAATCATCCAGAAACTGCCGCCGGAAGACACCGCCGTTAAGGTCAAAACCATAATAAAACTCACTTTCCGGCACTAAAACCGTGCCGGCCGGAATCTCGGCAGGCAGTTCAAACTCATAACTCCAATGCCGGCCGGGGGTGAGCTTAACCGGGAAAAACGCCCGGCGGCCGTCCGGAGCGGATATCTCCGCCACATAACCGCCTAAAGGCAATGACTCCTGAACCTCGGTGGCGTGTTCAATGATATTCTGATAACCCGCTACGCCGCCGTTATATGCGCCGGAAATATCGGTTCGTTGTAAATTTATATCATATTCGCCGCCCGGCGACACCATAGTAACAAAGGTTTCGCCCCGCTCCACATCCGCCGCATCCTCCATTAACGACGGATATTTCAGCGGCATCTGCTGTGCCAGCGCCGGATAGCGGTTGCTTAAACGCTCCAGCAGGTTAAGGACTTCGGCATAATTATGCGTACAGCTTAAATTATAATCCAGCAAATTACGGAAAATCTCCATTCGAGCCGTGTTTACAAACTGCGGATGATTACCCACGCCGTCTAATTGCGACAATAACTCCAACGCCACCCGATAAGAGTTTTCGGCACTGTTGTACATGTCGGCGG
>CAZEHZ010000112.1:0-7256 GCA_964512385.1 uncultured Victivallaceae bacterium
ACAAGGATTGTTGGAAAAGATTCAGACGCAAGGTCTGGACAAGGCTAATGCCGAACGTGATGCAATAATTAAAAAAGCTCAGGACTCCGCCGCTCAAATCGTGGCCGCCGCTAAAGCCGACGCCGCCGAAATCGTGCGGGTGGCGCAGAATGAGTCCGCGTCGCTTACTCAACGTGCCGAAAGCGCCGTTCGCCAGGCCGCCCGCGATATCATTTTTAAGCTGCAGGCCGAACTTAAAGAACGCTTGAACAATATTATTCAGGATAACACCGCCAAAAGTATGACTCCGGAATTGATTGCCGAAATTATTAAGGAGATGACCGCCGGTTATTCCCGCAACTTCGGCAAACCGGTAACGGACTTGACACTGCTGGTCTCCGCCAAACAGCTTGATGAACTGGAAACGGCACTGAAAGGTGCGCTGCGCAGCAGTTTTGCCACTCAGCCCAAGTTGTTTGCCGATATGGAGATTTCCGGCGGAGTGGAAGTGGCGGTAAATGGCAATGACGTCTATTTTGATTTCTCCGATGAAGCCATTACCGAAATTATCAGTGCGTATGTCGGCCCCCGCTTAGCCGCCATTCTTAAGGGAATGGCCAACTAATTTTCAGGAAGAAACGGAATACTTATGGCTCAATATTTTTTCCTGTGCAGTTCTCTGCCCATGCTGGTGTGGGGCGAACCCATCCCCATCGCCGTGGACGGGTTTTTGGCACAGTGTGAAGGCCAGCTTCCGGATAACGAACTGGAGTTACTGACCAAGGTAACACTTACGCCGGACTCCGGCCATCGCTTTCCGGCTAATTCGCTGGTGCAGAAATACTACAACTTTGATACCTGTTTACGCAATGCGCTGATGCCCGGCAAGGCCGGTAATCAAGACATTTCCGGCGAACTGCGCCCGGAAAACGACTTCTTTTCCGAAATTTCCGGCATCGTTTCCGCCGTCAGCGGCTCCTCCAATCTGCTGGAGTCGGAGCAAATGCTGGACTTGGCACGCTATCAGGCCATCAATTCCCTGCTCGGTTGCGAGTCGTTTACCTGGAACGCTCTGGCGGCTTATAAACTGAAACTTTTACTGCTGGAAAAGTACACCAATCGCACCAAAGAACGCGGCGAGGCTAATTTAGACGCCGTTTTAGACCGCTTACAGCAGGAACGTAAACAAAATGAACATAATATTTAATTTTAATCAGGAGATATAGACACTTATGGCCAATACCGGAAAAATCGTCGGGGTCAACGGCAATATGCTGACCGTTGAATTCGCCGGCGTGGTAACGCAGAACGAAGTGGCTTACGCAGTTTTAGGCGACATCCGCCTGAAGTGCGAAGTTATCCGGGTCCGCGGCAACCGCGCCGACTTACAGGTGTTTGAAAGCGCAAACGATATTAAAGTGGGCGACAATGTGGAATTTGCCGATGAACTGCTCAGCGTGGAACTCGGACCGGGGTTGTTGACGCAGGTTTATGACGGGTTGCAGAATCCGTTGCCGGAACTTGCCGAACAATGCGGCTTCTTTTTGAAGCGGGGCGTGTATCTTAAAGCGTTGGACCGCCAGAAATTATGGGCGTTCACGCCGTGCGTGGAGACCGGACGCAAGGTTAAAGCCGGCGATTATATCGGCTCGGTACCCGAAGGCATGTTTTCTCACCGCATTATGACGCCGTTCAGCTGGCTGGGCGAATGGACGATTGACTCCATTATGCCCGCCGGAGACTACAATGTGGAACAGGTGGTCGCCACCGCATCCAACTCCAAAGGCGATAAGCGGGTAATTAAACTTTATCAGTCATGGCCGGTGAAAGTGGCGATTCCATGTTATAAGGAAAAGTTGCTGGCCAATGAGCTGATGGTAACTCAGACCCGCAGTATCGATACCTTTTTCCCGGTGGCAACCGGCGGTACGTTCTGTACTCCGGGGCCGTTCGGGGCGGGCAAGACCGTGCTTCAGCACTCGATCAGCCAGAATGCCGAGGCCGACGTGGTGATTATTGCGGCCTGCGGCGAACGTGCCGGCGAAGTGGTGGAAATTCTGCGGGAATTCCCGGAATTGACCGACCCCCGTACCGGACGGTCGTTAATGGACCGTTCCATTATTATTTGTAATACCTCCAGCATGCCGGTGGCGGCTCGTGAAGCCTCTGTATACACGGCGGTAACGCTGGCGGAATACTATCGCCAAATGGGGCTGAACGCCCTGTTGCTGGCCGACTCCACCAGCCGCTGGGCGCAGGCCTTGCGTGAAATGTCCGGCCGGTTGGAAGAAATTCCGGGCGAAGAAGCGTTCCCGGCGTATCTGGAATCCCGAATCGCCGAATTTTATGAACGTGCCGGGCTGGTGCGCTTGAATGACGGTTCGCTGGGTTCAGTAACCATCGGCGGCTCGGTAAGTCCGGCCGGCGGTAACTTTGAAGAACCGGTAACGCAGGCCACGTTGAAAGTGGTGGGGTGCTTTTTGGGCTTGTCCCGTGAACGCTCCGACGCCCGTCGCTATCCGGCCATTCACCCGCTGGATTCATGGAGCAAATACCCCAGCGTGGTGGACGCCAAGCGGTTGAACTTTGCCCGCAGTATTCTCCGCCGGGGTAACGAAGTGAACCAGATGATGAAGGTGGTGGGCGAAGAAGGTACCAATATTAACGACTTTATCATCTACTTAAAGAGCGAATTTCTGGACTATGTGTACTTGCAGCAGAACACCTTTGACAAGGTGGACGGCGCCAGCTCCACCGAACGCCAGAAGTATGCGTTTGATAAGATGTATGAAGTTTTACAGGGCGAATTCGACTTTGAAAACAGCGACTTGGCACGCCGCTATTTTCTGGAACTGCGCCAGTTGTTTATCGACTCTAACTATCAGGCCATGGACTCCGACGAGTTTAAGCGGCTGGAAAATGAAATAGACGCCAAAATCAGGGAGCATATTAAACATGCGTAAGGTTTATCATAAAATCATCCAGATTTCCGGCAACGTTATTACGGTGGAAGCCGACGACGTTGCATACAATGAACTGGCCGAAGTAACCACCTCCAGAGGCGTGTCGCTGGCTCGTGTTATCCGCTTGCTGGATAATAAGGTATATTTACAGGTTTTCGCCGGGTCCCGTGGTATCAGTACCAATGACCAGGTACGGTTTTTAGGCCAGCCGATGCAGGTCTCCAGTTCCGAATCTCTGCTGGGCCGGGTATTCAACGGCCGTGGCGAACCGCGAGACAGCCGCCCCGCTATTCAGGACGATATGCTGGAAATCGGCGGACCGTCCGTAAATCCGGCTAAACGTATCATCCCCCGCAACATGATTCGTACCGGGATTCCCATGATTGACGTATTCAACACGCTGGTGGAGTCGCAGAAACTGCCGATTTTCTCTATTGCCGGTGAGCCGTACAACCAGTTGCTGGCCCGTATCGCTCTGCAGGCGGAAGTGGACGTGATTATTCTGGGCGGCATGGGGCTGAAGTATGACGATTATTTGTACTTCCGTAACACGCTGGACGAACAGGGCGCTTTGTCCCGTACCGTAATGTTTGTGCATACTGCCGCCGACCCGGTGGTGGAAAGTCTGCTGGTGCCGGATATGTCTTTGGCCGTGGCCGAAAGCTACGCCTTAAAAGGCAAACGAGTGCTGGTTCTGCTTACCGATATGACCAACTTTGCCGATGCGTTAAAAGAAATCGCCATTACCATGGAACAGATTCCCGCCAACCGCGGCTACCCCGGCGACTTGTACAGCCAGCTGGCCAGCCGCTACGAAAAAGCGGTGGACTTTGACGGCGCCGGCTCCATTACCATTCTGGCCGTAACCACCATGCCGGGCGATGACGTTACCCACCCGGTGCCGGACAATACCGGGTACATCACCGAAGGACAGTTCTATCTGCGTAACGGGCGTATTGAGCCGTTCGGGTCGCTGAGCCGACTCAAACAGCAGGTGAACAGCCGCACCCGTGAAGACCATAGAACCATTATGGACACCATGATCCGTTTCTATGCCGACTATCGGGAAACCCTCGAAAAGCAATCCATGGGCTTCCAGATGAGCGTCTGGGACAAGAAGCTGCTTAAATACGGTAACTTGTTTGAAACTAAGATGATGGACTTGGCGATCAACATTCCGCTGGAAGACGCTTTGGATGCCGGATGGCAGATGTTGGCCGACTGTTTTGACCCCACCGAATGCGGTATTAAGTCAGACTTGGTAAAACGCTTCTGGCCGAAAACCAATCCGGCGGAATAACCGAAGGGGTTAAAGAGTTATGGCAAAGCTAAAATTAACTAAAACCGCACAGAAAGCTCAAATGGACGATTTGAAGCGGTTTAACCGCTTTTTGCCCACCTTGCAGCTGAAAAAGCAGCAGCTCCAAATGGAGTTACGGCACAGTCAGGCATTGCTGGACGAAAATACAGCGGCGTTTCAACGCCTCCGCACCCATTTGCGGCAGTGGACGGCGCTGCTTGGCGATGCCGGAATTGTTGACTTGATTTGCTCTCATGTAAAAATAGACACGATTGACACCGCCGAAAATAATATCGCCGGCGTTACCGTGCCGGTGTTTAATAAAGTGGTGTTTGAGTTAAAAACACCGGATTTGTTCAGCACCGATTATTATGTGCCCGGCGCAATAGCTGCGGTTTGTGAACTGGTCTCGCTGGTCGAGGCCGGTAAGGTATTGCAAGTGCAGTATGAGTTACTGTATAAGGAGTTGCGTACTACAACCCAGCGGGTAAATCTGTTTGAAAAAGTCAAGATTCCGGAATGTAAGGAAAATATCCGAAAAATTGCCATTTATTTGGGCGATCAGGATACCTCGGCCGTGGCCCGCAGTAAGATTGCCAAAAATAAAAGTCAGCAACAGGAGGCGGAAGACGCCGCTTCCGGTAAAGGACAGGTGGTGGCATGATTGTAAAAATGAAAAAATTAACCCTGCTGTGTTTAGCCGCCGAACGCCGCCAAACCGTGGATGATTTGGCCGGATTTGGCGCCGTACAGGTGGTGAACGGCAAAATGCAGGATTCGGGAGACCGCCAGTTGCTGGCTACCGAAATTACTCGCTTGGAACGGGTTATCAATACGGTCAGCGGGTTTGCCTCTAAAGAAAAAGCGCATAAATACGCCGCCGGAAATGTGGCGTTGTTTAATCTGCTGGACGGCGAATTGACCGAATATGAAACCGCCTTAAAAGAGTTGGATTTGCTGGATAAGCAGATTGATAATCTGGTGCCGTGGGGCAATTTTGAGCCGAAACTGATTACCGATTTGGCCGCACAGGGCATTAAGGTGGAGTTATGCGTTTTTCCCAAAGGCGAATTCAAAAACTTTTCCGTGCCCGACGGCGTAACGTTACAGGTGATTAACGAAAGTAAAACTCAAGTGCGTTGCGTAGCATGTTTTCCGGCGGAATTAAAGGTGGATAATCTCCCCTCCGTTCCGTTGCCCGCCGCTTACAGCATGACGGAGTTACAGCAGAAACGGCAGAGTCTGAATAAAACCAAAAACGAATTAGCGTTAAAGTTAGCGGCTAATTACGGTCATTTACCCCGCCTTCGCCAGCTTTTGAGCGAATACCAGAATTCATACGAATTTCTGGCCGCCAGAGACGGTATGGCGGAGTTTGGCGAAATTGCCGTGATAAACGGTTTTATTCCGGTAACTCAAACCGATGCCTTTATTGACGCCTGCCATAAGCACGGCTGGGGCTTTAAACTGGAAGACCCGGCGGAAGACGAGTTGCCGCCCGTACTGCTGAATATGCCGAAATGGTTGAATCCCATTAAGCCGCTGTTGGCGTTTTTAGGCATTCTGCCCGGCTATCGGGAACTGGACGTCAGCATGTCTATGCTGGTTTTTATGACGGTGTTTGTGGGCATGATTATAAATGACGCCGGTTATGGCGTGTTGTTTTTTATCGGCTCGCTGGCCGGCATCTACGCCCTGCGTAAGAATCCCAAAGGCCGTCAAGCGGCGGCATTAATACTGATTTTCAGTATTTTTACCATAATTTGGGGCGTTTTAAGCGGCAGTTGGTTTGGCGTGGAGTGGGGCGGCATCAAGTTTTTAACCGATCCGTTAAATAAGAACAGCAATATTCAGTTTATCTGCTTCTCGCTGGCGGTGGTGCATTTAAGCGTCGGCCATTTATGCCGGTTGTTTAAAACGCCTACGTTCCGCAATATTGCGGCGCAAATCGGGTGGATTATGGTGTTGGCCGGATTCTATGTGGTTGCGGTTAAAGTAGTTGCTTATCCTGGTGCGTTGCCGGAATATGTAATGTATTTAATTGGCGGCGGCGTTGGATTGTTGTTGATTTTCAGCGTAAACTGGCTGGACATCGGGTCGGTATTCAACTTCCCGTTTGAAGTAATCAACTGCTTTACTGACACGTTAAGCTATATCCGTTTGTTTGCCGTGGGCATGGCCGGCGGTTATATGGCGGTATGTTTTAACGGCATGGCAATGGATATTATGGCCAGCAGTGCCTTTGCAATACCGCTTGGCGTGCTGTTGATTCTGGTGGCGCACGGCTTGAACATTGCGTTAAGTATGATTTCGGTACTGGTGCACGGGGTGCGTTTAAATACGCTGGAATTTTCCAGCCACGCTTCGCTCACCTGGTCCGGCAGTGAATATAAACCTTTAAAGAAAAATCAGTAATTTTAAAATTATCAAGGAGATATAGAAAATGACTCATGAATTGATGCAGGCGATGGTAGACGGGGCCGGTTATATGGCTTTGGGTTTAGGTGGTTTAGGTTCGGCATTAGGTTGCGGCTATGCCACCATGGCGGCGTGCGGTGCGTGGAAGAAGATTTACAGCCAGAATAAGCCGGCGCCGTTCCAGTTGCTGGTATTTTGCGGTCTGCCGCTGTCTCAGACCATTTACGGCGTTGTGCTGTTTATGATGATTCACGGTAAAGCCATGAATCCGGAATACGCCAATTTATGGCCGATGTTTATGTTTTTAGGCTTGTTCGCCGGTGTCGCATTATGCTCGTCCGCCATTTTTCAGGGCAAGGGCGCGGCCTCGGCCATTGATGCTTTTGCGGAAACCGGCAAGGGTTTTGCCAACTATATTATGGTATTGGGGATTATCGAAACGGTATCTCTGTTTGCCTTGGCCTTTGCAATTATTGCACTGCCCAAAATCGCATAATTTTCCCTCCGTCAAATTTTGACGGAAGATAAACGCATTATTATAAGTATATTATAATTTTGACGGATAAATGACGGATAGAAATACCCGTCATTTTTTT
>CAZEHZ010000113.1:0-7195 GCA_964512385.1 uncultured Victivallaceae bacterium
ATCGTAGTTTGGGATTAAAATCACGGTCCCCGCCGCCACCGCATTTGCCAGCAGAAAACAGGAAATCAGCCACATCAACCCATGCTTCAACATAATTTTCTCCAGTCGTCTATTTGTTTATAAACTGCGTCTACATCAATAGGATAGCTTAAAAACTCCGCCTCCGGGTGTTGATTTTTAAACCAGGTAATCTGACGGCGGGCAAACTGCCAGGTTTTGGTTATAATCAGCTCTTCCAACTGTTTTAAGCTCAGCTTTCCCGCCAAATATTCGCCAATCAAATCATAGCCCAACGCCTGATGCGCCGTAGGTGTATTCAACAATCCGGCGGCTAAAACGGCTTCTGCCTCCGCAATCCAGCCGTCCGCCAGCATCTCTTTGGTGCGCAACGCAATCCGACTTTTCAACGCCTCCCGCTCCGGCAAAATTATCAGCACTTTGGCCTTCCAGCGCAACGGCCTTGCCCCCTGCTGTAAAAGTGTTATCGACTTTCCACACAGCGTAATCACCTCTAACGCCCGAATCAATTTACGCCGATGCTGATGCCATTTTGCCAATGCCTGAGGGTCAACGGTTTGCATTAGTTTTTTCAAATCATCAAAATGTTCGTCATTATCATATTTTTCATCCAGTTCCGCCCGTAAAACGACGTCGCCCGGTAAATCGTCCAGTCCGTAAAGCAGAGCTTTTAAATACATTCCGGTGCCGCCCACCACCATCGGCAGTTTTTTTTCACGGCTCACTTGCGCAATTTCCGCTTCCGCCAGACTTAAAAAGCGGAACACATCCACCCGTTCCTGAATGTCCAAAATGTCAATTAAATGGTGTTTAACTTGTTGCTGTTCAAGCAATGTCGGTTTAGCCACGCCGATATTTAAAGTACGGTAAAACTGCATGGAGTCGCCGGAGATAATATCGGTAGCCAATTTTTGCGCCAACTGCATGGCCAGCGCACTTTTCCCGCTGGCGGTCGGCCCCGCAATAACCAGTAGTTCCGGCAACGCCTCCGGCATGGCCGCTACTCCCGGTCGCCCTTATTGCCATTAGGCCGTAACCAGCTGGACAATAAATAGATAGCCGCACCACAGCAAATTGCCGAGTCCGCAATATTAAAGGTAGGAAAATGGTATGTTCCAAACACAAAATCCAAAAAATCCACCACATGCCCCCGCCATAAACGGTCAAACGCATTGCCCACCACGCCGGAAAGAATAATCAATAAGGCATAATAGCGTTCCGGCCAGCCCTCGGCCAGACGCCGAAAATAAAACGCCGCCGCCGCCAAAACCACCACCGCCACTAAAAACAGCGGCAAGGTATGCCCGTCAAAAATTCCCCATGCCGCCCCTTTATTGGTGGCAAACCGCAAATTAAAAAAGCTTGGAATCACCTCAATAACCCGGTTATGCGGCGCCAACGACCGTTCGGCCCAGATTTTAGAAAACTGGTCCGCCAGCAATAAGACTAACGCCAGCGTGCCGCCGGCCACAAATATCGCACGTTCCCGGCTGGAGCGCCGTTCAACGTGCGTTTTTAAATCAGTCAACAAATGGATTATGGCCATGATGTTTTTCCCGGATGGATTTACATTTTACGCAATAAATAGCGTAAGGTTTGGCATCCAAACGGGCGTCAGGAATATTCTGCCCGCAGTCATGGCATTTACCATACTCATGATTAGCCAGGCGTTGAACGGCATCGCTGATCATCTCCATAACGTCGCCCTCTTCGGTTAAGAGCTGCAACTCCATCTCATGACGGGACGCATCGGAGCCGACGTCGGCCATATGTGTGGTAACGCCTCGTTTATCGGCGTTAGAGGCATCCAGTGCATTTTCCGCATGGCACTTCATATTGCCGGCCACAATATCACGATATTGCAACAGCATATCGTAGTACTTTTTTTCCCAACTGGACAAATTGCTCAACCCGTCCAAATTAAAATTTGCCATATCTTGCAATTCCTTGTTATTTTCTAACTGGCAACCGTTTATCTGCCGCACAAAAAATCGTGCCGCCGATCACTCAATTAGTTTTGTTTTTTCATTTTCGCATGTTTAAATTAGCACAGTTTTTTTTTTTTACAAGTCTAAAAATCATAATCTTATAAATCAAGTGCTTTCAAGAATTTACAGACACGCTCCACGCCGGGAAAGTCACGAAATAAAAATAGTTTTTGAGGGAAATCAGCACAAAAATCACTAATTTCGGTTTTTTTATCCATTAAGCTGCGATCGATACCGATTATTAAATTTTCCGGCAGTAAATTTTCCGTCATTTGAATCCGTCTTTGCGCCAGCACTCCGGCGTGATACCGGTGCAGAAGTTCCAGATAAAACACCTTGCCGCTGCCATGCGATTTAAACGCCAGATCCGGAAAAATCACCTCGCCGCCGGGCAGCGTGATAAACGGCGAGTCGCCCACAATCTCATATTGTTCAATTTGCTGTTTAAACAACTCATGGAACATGCGAATCTCCTCCGGCACATAGGCGGAAAAGTTGCGATAATGCGACACCAAATTACTGTCTTGATCCAGCACGAGCTTATAAACTCCGCCCGGCAGTTTGATTTCGGCCGACATTTTCCATGTTTTCAGCTTTAACACCGCCGGAAAAAACGTCGATAGCTGTACGCCGTATTTGCGCACTTCGCTTAGCAGGCTCAACGGCCCGGACACGTTTATTTTCAACACTTTACCAACGCCTTTTTCCGACACTTTTCCGCCGGAAATCCGGGCCAGCAACCGGCAAAACTTCAGATATTTAAAGATTCTCCGCAACTCCTGCGGCGGCGGATTTTTCAGTGTAAACTCCAACTCCTGCGCATTAAGCAACAACCCCTGCACCAAACCTAAGTTATAGCGTTCCAACAAGTTATGCGGGGTTAATATTTTAGGAAACTCCAATACAAATTCATTATCCGGCAAATCGCCGTACAAGTCCGTCAAAGGCGCAATCGGCATTTGCTGTTGATAGTCGGCCAAACTCAAACCGGCGTTGGCGGCGCGTAAAATTTCCGCCGAGCGTAAAAAAATCCGCTTCCGTTCCGTGGCGCAGTTGCCGCTGTTTTCCGGCATGGACCACTTGGCCAGCTTGTTGGCCGTAGCCGCAATGCCGCCGCCGGACTTGCCCCAATTCCCGGTTTGCACCTCAAGTTGAACCAACTCCACCACCTGTACTCTGGGAAAATGATTTTCCGCCGCCTGCCGGTACAACGCCAAAATTTTTCCGGCCAACTCCAGCCAGACCGGGTGATTTGCATCGATAAACCGGGGTTTCAGATAGCCGTTCACTTTTTTATACAGTAAAAACTCTTTGGTCAACATGTTAAAGCTCCCCGGTTTTGCCGGCGTAAGCGGCGTGTTCCCGACGGCGCTGGACGGCGTAAATTTCGGCGGTGTCGCAATTTATCAACTCATATAAGATGGCCTGCTTGCCCGGCGCACTGCGTAAAATCCGCCCCAAACGCTGCACATGCTCCCGCACGCTGGACGACCCGGAAACGATGATACCCACGGCGGCCTCCGGCACATCTACGCCCTCATTAAGTACCTTACTGGTAACTAATACCGGATAATCGCCGTTGCGGAAACTATCCAACATATCCTTGCGTTCGGCCAGTTTGGTATGGTGAGTCAGCACCGGCAACCGGAAATCCCGGCCAATGCGGTACGCCGTGGCGTTGTCGGCGGTAAAAACAATGATGCGTTCAGCGGCGTGTTGTTTAATCAACTCCCACACGGCGGCGATTTTCGCTTCGCCCTGCCGGGAAATCTCCCGTTGCCGCAGATAGGCGTTAAACGCCCTGCGCCCGTCGGCCTGTCGAGACACGGCCAGCAGAAAGTCCAGCCAACCGTTATTCCCGGCAAAATTGATGCGGTTACGCCGGATAAAATCCCGATAAATCGTGCGGTTTTCCTCATATTCCAGCTGCTCTTTTTCGGTAAGCTCCACCGGAATGGACTCCACCTGATACGGTGCCAACACGCCGCCCTCCAAATCGGCCACCGCCACTTCGCAAACCACCGGCCCGATTTGCTCCAGCAGAATCTTCGCCCGCTCCGGGTCGCCGTCCTCCGGCGTGGCCGACAATCCCAGTCGATACGGCGCCACGCACTGCATCGCCGCCGTTTTATACACCGCTCCGGGCAGGTGATGGCATTCGTCGCACACCAGCAAGGCAAATTGATTGCCGATAAACTCCATAAACAGCACAGCCGAGTCGTAAGTGCTTACGGTGATAGGCTTAATCGTTTTCTCGCCACCGCCGAGCATCCCGATTTCCTGCTTAAAAAACCGTTCCAACTGGCTGACCCACTGCTGTAATAAGTCGATAGTCGGCACTAAAATCAAGGTTGGCCGCTGGAGCTTATACATGGCGTACATGGCCAAAAAACTCTTGCCGCCGCCGGTGGGCAGGGCGGTGATGCCCCGCCAGCGATTTTGCTTCCAGCTCTCGTATGCCGCCAACTGGTGCGGCCGGGGCGTGCAGGCCGAGTGAAACTGCAATTTTACCGCCGCAAAAATTCCCGCATGGTCCGTAAACTCCACCTGATTCTGGCGGCAGGCAAGCACAATTTCACCATAGTCGCAAGCTCTGGCCCGCCACTCGCCGGTTCTGGGATCGGCCAGAAACCACGCCTGCAAAGCTATCGGCAACTCGTCTCCGAGCCATAGCAGTGTACCGTTTTTAAACTCTAATTCCGCCACAAAACCGCCTTCAACTATTTTTGGCCGGGTAATACGTAACCGCAAACCAGACCGTTCCACCGGCAATCACGCCGCCGGACAAATACATCCAAAGCGGCATCGAACTTGGTTGCGAGCCGGCATAATACATAAAATACAAAAGCAACAGTGTAAAACCGAACACCATTACTCCGGCAACGACGCCGGCAACATATCTGGGATATGAACAAAGCCGTTGACTTTCACGTTCCATTTCCATCATCAGCAACGCCAAATCCGCTTCGTCCAGTTCTTTTTTGGGCTGTTCGGCAATATTATTTGCCTCCGGTATATTTTTTTCGTCTTCCATAATTCACCTCATTAATTGTTATGCTTAAGATAGCCTGTTAATTGGAGTTTTTCAATTATTTTTATTGATTTTATTGCCGTTTGATGTATATTAACGCTTATAACCAACAAGGGGTGCTGTAGTTCAGCTGAGATAATACCCTTGGAACCTGAACAAGTAATTTTGGCGAGGGATAGTTGGTGATTAGGCGGCAAGTTAGAGTGTTTCAACTTTGCAGACTCCTTTTTCCCCCACTGTCCAGCTCGGCAAATAAGGAGATTTTTATGACCTGCCAGACTCAGCTTGCCTGTGCTAAACGAGGCGAAATTACTGAAGAAATGCTTCAAGTCGCCGCCGCCGAAAATGTTACACCGGAATTTATTCGGGATGAAGTTGCCGCCGGTCGGGTGGTAATCCCGGCCAACAAGTGCCATAAGTCGCTAAAGTTTATGGGGATCGGGCGAAAATTAAAAACCAAGATTAACGCTAATATCGGCACTTCCAGTTTGTCCAGTTGCCCGCAGACCGAGTTGGCTAAGCTAAACGCCGCCGTCAGCTATGGCGCCGACACGGTAATGGACTTAAGTACCGGCAAGAATTTGGACTTTATCCGCCGCACCATTATCGAACACGCCACCGTGCCGATTGGAACCGTGCCGATTTATGACATCGCCTGCCGGGGGAATGACGATGACCCCGATATCGATTTATCGGAAGAGGTGATTTTGTCCGTTATCCGCACGCAAGCCGAGCAGGGCGTGGACTATATGACTATTCATGCCGGAATCCGTCCGTCTCAACTGCCCGCCGCCAGACGCCGCAAATTACGCATCGTCAGCCGGGGTGGAGCGTTGATTGCCCGGCACATGGTGAAAAATAATTGCGACAATCCGTTTTACAGCTGCTTTGATAAGATTTTAGATATTTGCGCCGAATATGACATCACCTTGTCGCTGGGCGACGGTATGCGCCCCGGTTGTCTGGCCGATGCGTCCGATGAAGCGCAGTTGGCCGAATTGCGTGAACTTGGCGAACTTGGCCGCCGTTGCCGAGCCAAAAATGTTCAGGTTATGATTGAAGGCCCCGGCCATGTGCCGTTGAATCAGATAGAAATGAATATGAAGCTCGAACAATTATGGTGCGACGACGCTCCGTTTTATATTTTAGGCCCGGTGGTGATGGATTGCGCCCCCGGCTACGACCATATCACCAGCGCCATCGGTGCGGCGGTCGGAGCGTGGCACGGTGCCGCCATGCTTTGCTATGTTACGCCGAAAGAACACCTTGGCCTGCCGAATGCCGACGACGTTCGGCAAGGCGTAATAGCCTATAAAATCGCCGCGCACGCCGCCGACATCGCCAAAGGCGTCCCTCAAGCTCAGGCGCAGGATGACGCCATAAGTCAGGCTCGTGCCGACTTTGACTGGGAAAAGCAGTTTGAGCTGGCCTTAGACCCGGCGCAAGCCCGCAAGCTCCGGGCCGAATCGCTGGTGGAACGCAGTGAGCCCGCCCATAATCCCAACACCAACGGTGAACATTTCTGCACCATGTGCGGCCCCAAACTGTGCAGTATGCGTGTAAGCAAGGAGTTATAAACCCCTTAGTCGACAATGCAAAACGTCGGCATATCTATGTGCTGAAGCGGCAAAGCTTAAAACATAGTTTTACGCCAATTGTTTTGCATTGTCAGTCTCTCACCACACTGCCCATAAAGCAATTAGCGCCCATAGTTTCCGAATCAGTCAGAAACAAATACGGACACGACCAAACATCTTCAACTGTTTGAACCAAAAGCGATAAGAAAACCACATGCCCAAATTATAACGCCAACAAATGATAGTAAAAATGAAATAGCTAAAATCGCTAAAGCAATATTTAAATAATATAATCGCAAGCATTGAGGGCATAATATTGCCAATACGGAGTTGACTCTTCCACAATGATTACACCTGCGAAGGGTTTTCTTATATTGCTCTGAAATAACGACTTCATTATCATTGTTCATCATAAATATTACCTTGTGTTAGTAAATTATTTTGTTGATTCCGTATGAAGAAAATACTCCATTTCCGGCTCATAATACATTTTGTAATTTATCACTATATGTGAACCATGCGGTCCCGGAGCTTCAGAATACAATATCCTGGAATCAGAATTAATTCCATTAAAATCCTCT
>CAZEHZ010000114.1:0-6978 GCA_964512385.1 uncultured Victivallaceae bacterium
CTATATATCCACGGGGTTTTCTTCTGAAAACCGAGCCGGTAAAAAATGTATATCGGCTTATTGATAATTTAAAATCTTAAAAAAAGTTTAAAATTCCTTATTTTAACTGCTTGACATTATAGTTTTTACGGTTATATTTAACTTATTAGCTTCAACGATGTACACAGGGATTTATAGAAGATGGATAATAAAAGACAACGCCGCGTAACAATGGCGGATATTGCAGAAGAGTTGGGGATTTCCACCAAAGCAGTTTCTATGGGCTTGAATCAAAGTCCCGGTATTTCTGCCGCGTTACGGGAAAAAATCTTGAAAACCGCCAGAGCAATGCATTATCAACCCAATATTGCCGCCCGTGGTTTGGTTAAAAACCGCAGTTATTTACTGGGCGTAATTTTACCATATTTACACTACAGCTTCTGGTCGCATATCGTGTCCGGGCTGGAAGAGGTGGCCGAGCGGGAAGGATATGGTCTGCTGGTGGCCAGTTGCGGTGAAGGCGAAGAGAAACTGGAACGGGTGTTAAGCCAAATGGCCGGTCGGTCGGTGGATGCCATTATCGCTTTGCCGTCGCCGGAAACCATTGATAATTATAAGCGTTTTCTGGAGGCGGAAACCATCAGCTTTGTTCAGGTGATGGAACCTTGTCTGGAGTTGGGCAATGCGTATGTTTGTGTGGATAACGTAGCGTCGTCTTATACGGCGGTAAAACATCTTATCCAGCTGGGGCATAAAGAGATCGGCTTGATTTCTCATGAATTTGAAGGATTAAGTATGACCGGGCGTAGTGCCGGATACCGTTTAGCGATGGAAGAAGCCGGTATCGAAATAAATCAGGATTATCATTATAATTGTTTGCTGGATACTGATGAAGCGGAAAAAGCGGCGTTACTGCTGTTGGCGTCGGCTCCGCAGGTAACGGCGATTTTTGCGGCATCGGACAATGCGGCCTTAGGGGTATTGCGGGCGGCGATTCGTTTACGGCGGCGCATTCCGGAAGATTTGGCGGTAATCGGCTTTGATGATTTGGAATTGGCCAGTCAACAGGCGGTGCATCAATTAACCACCATGGCACAGCCCAGAATTGAGATTGGCCGTTTAGCGGCTAAAATGGCTTTTGCCATGATTGCTCAAGAAGCCATAGAGCCGATTCGTTTACAGGCCGACTTAGTTATCCGCACCACTACAGTACCGGGGATGCAGCGATAAATAGTAGATAATATAATAGGTGCGTTGGATAGTATATGCGTTGGCTGTGCCGCTCAGGTACTAAACAAAAGCGATTTGCCGTCTTGTCTACAATGTACTATTTTAGGTTTGAGCGACAATACTAAAAGCGGACATCACCAAAAATGATGTCCGCTTTTTTTCACTTGGATTTATTTGATAACCAGCACTTTATAGCTCCACGGAGCTAACGTGAGCGAGTTGGTCTTTTTTAAGTCCGTAGTTTCACCAGTGGTAACTTCCGTCATGGTACTACCGCTTAGGTTGGTAAAGTTAAGCCGCAACTTCTGTTCATTATCCTGTTTGTTCAACAGAATAATTACCGTTTGGCCATCGCCCTGAAAGGCGTATGCTCCATTGATTGCCGCCGGAGGAGACAGACGAGCTAAATCCTTAATGCTTACTTCTTTAGTGTTTGCTAAATACTGATTGGTCAAGTTGACAAATTTGGTATAAATATCCAAAGAAATTAACGAACTGCCGTAGAAGGTCGGCCCCGACCAAATCTGCATACCGTTGGCACCGGTATTGAGGTACGCTTCAATTAAACGGAACGCAAAGTTCTCGATATTCAACCGCGGCATCGGTACTCCCGGAGTCTGAAAACCTTCCATCTGCATCTCCGCCGGTAACATCGGCACTTTACCCTGCAGGGCATTGGCGGTGTTACGCAATTCATCCATCGACCCGAAATATCCGGCGCCGGCGGCGTCCATACCGCAATCCGCCATAATTTTCCAGCTCATCGCATAGGTTAAGCGAGTCAAGTCCACATAAGGCGCCTGGTCATATTCATAGCCGGAATAAACCTCAAACGTGCAACCGGGGAACTGTTCCTTAACCACTTTATTGGCCAGTTTTGCCAAATCACGGGATTGTTCGCAATTATACTGAACCCATTCGTTTTTATACTTTTCCGTAATAATTTCCGGAGTCAAATCTGCCGCCGGAATATTAAATTGTTTACCAAATTTATTTAAACTGTATTCGGTTAAGTCGCCCACAATTTTAGTGCCGCGAGATTTAAATGCACCACGTTCGGCATCATAAATCACCACTTTAAACTCTTTACCGTCCATTAGAAATTTGATGTATTCACGCATAAAAACTTCGCCGACTTCCGGGTGGTCAATCAACCAGGCGTTATCGTAAACGATATCGTTGCGCCCGGCGAGTTCTGCCGGCAAGCCGTTTTTCTCAAAATATTTACCGATACGTTCGCCGAAGAAGGCGGTACCGTGAATAGTGTCAAATTTATCCTGAAAATCCACTACGCCTTTTTGCCTCGGAGTTTCTTCACGCATTTCGTAAAAACGATTGGCACCGGCTTGCACCAAACCATTCATATAAATGGGCAGGAATTGTTCGTCTAAACCTTGGAAGTTCCAAATAATCAGCGGCTTCTGATTCTTTTCGCCGGAAAGTTGCGGCCAGATTTGCAACGGTATTTCCTGCGTGTATTCATTGCCGTCGGCGGAGAAAACAAACTTTACGTTAGTTAAACCTTCCGGGGCGTTCTGCACATCTAAAACAACGGGCAGCCACGTTTGGGTTTCGTGGTTAAAACTTTCCGGCGGAAAGGTCATCGTCAGGACATTTTTTTCCTGTTTCACCTTGCTGGGCACGGCGGTTAAAGAGGGGTACGGAATCGCATAAACGGAGGGTTTATCCGGGTTGAGCCACGCGGTCGGCTGGCCTTTGTAAACCACACCGTCCGGCAAAGTAACCGTTAAAACCGCCTCCGACGCATTTTTTATCGACGGCATAAATTCCCATGCCGCCAGTTGTTCCAGATTATTCGGCATGGCGGCCGGAGTGATGCGTGGCCACCAGAATATTTGGGGGTCTTCCGCCACGGCACTGAATACGGCGCAAAATGCGGTGCATAGAGCCAACAAACTTTTAAACAGTGTCATAAAAATCTCCTTTAAAGTTGTAAATCCATCCTTATTATAGCTTTTAAATCTGATTTTTCAACCATTACAGTTGGTTATTATGGATAAATTTCATATATTCATCATATAATTCCGCCGCACCCGGCTGAGCGTTATATGCCGAACTGTTGGCCGGATTGATTAAGCCGGGGTATTCATAGATTAAAATCCGGTCCACAAACGGGGCAACGTTCTGCAGTTGCTGTTTTACCCGTTCAAACTTGGCCGGAAGCAGGGCGGAGTGATACACTTTACCTTCAAATTCAAAAACCTCCACATCGGCCCATAATGCTTTGCCGCCGACTTTGTTGTGCGCTTTACGCAGATTTTCAAAGAATTTAGCGGTTTGCGACACATCGGCTTTTTGCACGCCAATCTCATCCTGATACGCAAAGATATCGGCATCAAGCTGTTCCAGCTGTTTTACGTAGGTGTCGTCCGTCCGCATAATGCAGGTTCCGTAAGGCGCAATCAACAACGGTTTTTCGGGGGCTAAATTACGGAATCGGGTGCGGTTGTAATTGACATATTGAATAAATTCGGGAGCAAAATACGGCGTAACGGCGGCCTCGTTCGGCAGATACCAACCGTAAAAACTGGGGTGATGACCGTACATGGCAAAAATTTCATCGGTGGCGGCGTCCCGCAGACGGCGTACTTCCGGCGAGCCGAACATGCTGTTCATGTCATCCCATTGGCCAAAATAATCATTCGGCATAAAAACTTTCAAATGATACTTGTCGCACGCGCTCAAAAACGTTTCCACCAAATCCAAATTCGGATCGGCCATCGGGAAACGAGGCACTAATTTACTGGGATAGTAGGCTTTTACATCCTGAGCCACGCTTAAGAGTACCAGATATTCCATGCCGGCGGCGGCAATTTCCGCCACTAAATTTTCCCATTGAACGGCGGTCATTTGGCGGAACGCCGGATTCCAGTACACGCCTTCTTTTACATTATGATGCTGAAATTCAAACCAGCTGCCGTTGATTTTAATCGTCATTTTTTTGAGTTTCCTTTTACCGTTATTGGGCCAAAAATTCTTTGGTTAATTCAATCAAACGAGCCATTTCCGCCGGAGTCCCCACCGTTATGCGCACATATTCGGCGGTGGTCGGCTGTTTGAAATAGCGGACAAAAACATGTTTAGCGGCTAAAAACTTAAAGTACTCTTCGCCGTTGCGTTTGGGCGGGCGGGCAAACAGAAAGTTGGTGGCCGACGGCACAATATAAAAGCCCAACGCCGTTAATTCGGCGGTAAGCGCTTTACGGGTTTCTTTCACTTTCTTTACGGTTTCGGCAAAATATTCCCGGTCTTCCAGGGCGGCCTGAGCGATAACCTGCGCCAACGCATCCATGTTATACGAGTCTTTTAACTTCATCATGCCGCTGATAATGTCGGCCGACGCCACCGCATAGCCGGTGCGAATCCCCGCCAGCGAGTAACTTTTTGACAATGTGCGCATTACGATGACATTCGGATACTTGACGGCCAGACTCATGCACGAGTCGTCGGCAAAGTCGGCGTATGCTTCATCAAACATCACCACTCCGTCAAAGTTTTGGCAAATCTGCTCCATTTTCGCCAATGGAAAGGTGTTGCCGGTGGGGGCGTTCGGACGGGTGATAATCAGCAAATTGGCTGGGGCGGCCAGAGCCAATAAATTGTCCGGCATGGCAAAAGTGTCGGCGGCCAATGGAATCCGGATTACCGGGGCTTCCTGCATTTTGGCCAGCTCCAGATACAGCGAATAGGTGGGGTCCAGACAAGCCAGTGGTAACTCCGGCGCGGTAAACGCCCGGAACGTCATGGTTAAAATATCGTCGGAACCGTTGCCGATAATCACGTTTTCCCGCGCCACATTATTTAACGCGGCCACGGTGTTGCGCAATCCGTCTGCCGTAGGGTCCGGGTAACGCCGCAATTTGTCGGTACAGAATTTTGCGGCGGCGGCGGCCACCTGCGGCGATGGCGGATACGGATTTTCGTTAGTATTCAGTTTTATAATATCGGCCACTTTGGGTTGTTCGCCCGGAGTATAACCCGTCATGGCGGCGACGGTATTGCGGAAATAACTCTTTTTATTCATAAATAAGTGCTTTCAAGTTTAAAAAATATTTGTTTAAAATCACAATGTTTTTATTATTTTGCCTATAAATATAACCCCTAAACTTGCATTTTGTAAATCGTGCTATATAATAAATAGTGAAATATATTAAAAAAAACAAGAATGGGGTGCTTTTATGAGCTTTCTGGCACGATTAACCAAAATATTTTCGTCCGACATTGGCGTGGACTTGGGTACCGCCAACTGTTTGGTCTTTGTGCGCGACCGCGGCATTGTGATAGACGAACCGTCGGTGGTGGCGATTAACGAAAATACTAAGAAAGTGGAAGCGGTGGGGGATGACGCTAAACGTATGTTGGGGCGTACTCCGGGGTCGATTCGCGCCATTCGCCCGATGAAAGACGGCGTTATTGCCGATTTTGATGTTACCGAAACCATGCTGCGCTGTTTTATCGGTAAGGCCATGAATGCTCAACCGTGGTATCGCCGGCTGCTGCATCCACGGGTGCTGGTGGCAGTACCGTCAGGTATTACCGAAGTGGAAAACCGGGCGGTGAGAGACTCGGCCAAGCGTGCCGGCGCCGCAACGGTGGAAATTGTGGAAGAACCGATGGCGGCCGCAATCGGGGTGGGGTTGCCGGTTAGTGAACCGTCCGGCAGTATGATTGTGGATATCGGCGGCGGTACAACTGAAGTGGCGGTAATCTCGTTAATCGGGATTGTGGCGGCCAAGAGTGTGCGGGTCGGCGGCGACGAGCTGGATTCGGCCATTATGCAGCACATGAAACGGGAATATAATTTGATGATTGGTGAGCGTACAGCGGAACGCATTAAGATAGAATTAGGCTCGGCGTATCCTTTAAAAGACCAGGAGACGCTGGAAGTGCGCGGGCGGGACTTAGTGTCCGGAATGCCGAAAACGGTATGTATTTTGGCGGAAGAGGTGCGCATAGCATTGCAGGAGCCGATTACGTCTATTGTTGAAGCGGTGCGCGGCACCTTGGAACGTTGTCCGCCGGAGTTGGCGGCCGACTTGATTGAGCGTGGAATTATGCTGGCCGGTGGTGGCGCCATGTTGTTAGGCTTGGATCGCCTGATTTCAGAAGAGACCGGTCTGCCGGTTTTTGTGGCTGAAAATCCGTTGAAAGCGGTAGCCAACGGTACCGGAATCATTCTGCAGGAGATGTCCGACCGCGATCTGTTTTAAATCACTAATCCGCCCCCTGACCACAGCCGGGCGGATTTTTTGTTATACGGGAAAACATAATATCGAAGGTTTGGTATATGAGTGAATCGAACGATTTTATGGTTAGTTTGTTGAAACGTCGTCGGCAACATAATGTGATGTCTACCGACTCAACAGGACGCAGTGGAAGTTATTTTGGCCTGGACTCTTATTAGTAAGCGGGCAGAATATTATATTGATATTTGCGACGACTATTTAAATGGAAAGCGTAACACTTGTTTGCATTTTGATATTTTTATGTGAAAGTATATAAAAACAAACATACGAGGAGTTTTTCTATGCGTTCGGATGAAATACTAAAATCCAAGGCGATTTGTCAGTTATGCCTGCCGATCCGCTTATTGGCAATTATGCTTTTATTGATGATGGCGGCAATAATTGCTCCCGTATCTAAACCTGTTTATGAGCAGGAAGTTATTCAACAGTATTATACCGAATATATTCTGTTTGTGCAAAAAGAATTGCAAAACTCTGCATCTGTTATGGTCGCAAGATGATG
>CAZEHZ010000115.1:0-6965 GCA_964512385.1 uncultured Victivallaceae bacterium
CCTCCTGAAAATTATAGTAAAACATTTTAATTATAATCATAAATATAGCATGTAAGTAAGTTTATTGCAATAAAAAACGCCGCAAAAAACGGCGTCTTGACAGGTTTTTGAGTTTTTTTTACTTTGGAACGGTAAAAACTCTGCCGGTTTTTAATCTTCCAAATCATTCTCGGTTCGCTGGGCAACTACGGCGTCTAAAACCTCCTGATAGGTAAACGGGGTATCCGGGTGAGTTTCCATATACTCCTCCGCCACATCCGCCGGATAACGGTTTTCGGTTTCACACTTGTCCGTTAAAATTTCAGTGATTGCCCGTAACAGATTTTCTTGATTCATAGCACGCCTCCTTGATATTGGGGTTAAGACTATTGTTTCGTCTGCATAATGATTAAGATAACCGGTCTTGGCAATAGAACAAGTGGGAAAAGCTGATTTTATTTAAAATATTTTAATCTTTTTTGCTGAACTGCTCCGCAAAAAACTTGCGTTTTTTTTTTAACAGGCTATTGTTTAGTATTAGATATATCAAAATTCGTGAGCTCTAATAAGGAGTCTATGGTGATTGAGATTAACAATAAAGTGAAAAAACGCATCAGAACGGCATTGATTATTTTTGCGATTTGGCTGATCGCCGTGCTGGTGATGCTGTTTAATATTGCCGTGTTTAACCGGGACGGTTATATCGAAAAAGGCGACAATATTGCGGTGCGGCAATTTTTTATTCATCCGCAGCGCGGAGCAATTTTAGACTGCAACTATGTGCCGCTGGCATGGTCGGTGGTGTATTATGACTTGGCGGCGGACGCCCATATCGCTGAACAGCCGGAGATGCTGGCGCAGGTGAGCGGCAAACTGGGGCCGATACTGCCCGGCGTAAGTACCGCTTTTGTTAATGACGAGGCTAAAAACGGCAAGTTTACGGTGTTCAGCGATTTGAACCCGGAACAGGCGGAAAAATTAGCCCGTGAGATTCTGCCGGAGTTTTCCGTGTTGTCCATCGTACCCAGAGTCGAGCGTGCCGTGTATGATAATCCGGGCGTGCGTAACTTTATCGGCACGGTGGAAAATAAAGAGAATTGCCTTGCCGGGGTTTCCGGAGCCGAGGATACTTATGAAAAAACACTCAGCGGTGTGGCCACCATATATGAAATTATGGTGGATAAACACGGCCGGGAAATTATGGACAGTTATCGTGAATTACAACCTGGAGTGGCCGGAGCAGATGTGATTTTACCGATTTCAATTAACGATATTATTGCCGCTGATTCCGGCAGAGCAACGCAATAGAAACAGGAGGCGGAACGGTATGAATAATGGAGTCGTCTCCGGAAAATTGAACGAAATTCACCTGCCGGATGAGCAGATGTGGGTCCGGCAGTCCATGGCTTGGGCGGTGGTTATTTTATGTGCGTTGCTGGGAATGTGGGGATGTCTGGCAATTTACAGCACGCAAATTGCCGCCTTGCAGGATTGGGGATTTTTAGGGCGGCAGGTGGTTTATCTGCTGATCGGTCTGCCGGTGCTGCTGGCGGCGTGGAGCGTGCCGTTTGAAAAATACGAAAAATATGGCTGGGTGCTGGGCGGTCTGGCGCTGATCGGCGTAATTGGAGTATTGTTTTTCGGGCGGCGGATTAACGGCATGGCGGGGTGGTTTGAACCATTGCCCGGCGTGGGCGTACAGCCGTCTGAACTGGCCAAACCGTTTTATCTGCTGATGCTGTATCTGGTGTGGAAGAATATGCGTCGTTATGGCGACGGCTATGCGTTGTTTGCCTTGTGTTGTACGGCGCTGGCGTTTGTAATTCCGGTGGCGGAAGAGCCGGACTTGGGCAGTGCGGCGATATTTTTAGGTTCATTAGTGATATTTGTGTTCTTAAGCGGTTGCGCAATATGGAAATTGCTGTTGTCGGCGGGGATATGTGCGTTGCTGGCAACTCCGGCGGTGCTGATGCGCTGGAATTTGGTGGTTCAGCGGTTTATGGCCGTGTTCAATACGGCGGCGGATCCCAACGGCGGCGGCTGGCATGTTCAGCAGTTTCAGCTGGCCATCGCCCGCGGCGGCTGGACCGGGTCCAAATTAGGCAACACCGTGTGGACGGAGAACTATCTGCCGTTGGCGCATAACGACTCAATTTTTGCCGCCATGGCCGAAACTCTCGGCTTTTTCGGTACTCTGCCGTTATTGATAATGCTGGCGGCGCTGGTGGTTATTTTAATCAAATTGGCACTGTTAAACAGCGATGCGTCGCGAGCCGGGTTTGTGGCGTCGGCGGCGTTTATGATTGCATTGCAGGCATTGTTTCATATCAGTGTAAATGCCACGTTGCTGCCGCCGTCCGGTTTAACCTTGCCGTTAATCAGTTCCGGCGGGAGTTCTTTAATCAGCACTATGTTGTTGGTGGGGATGGCTTTAAGTGCATCTAAATGCAAGTCTTAATTGACTGCGGAACGGGCTTTAAATATTAAAAAACATCACTCAACGGCGGTGTTCGGCAGACGGATGGTATTTTTTTACTATAAATTGAACGTACTAAACTTGAAAAAACATTAAATGAAAGTATGTTAATTAGCGAAGGTTGTTGTTGCTTTACGGCACAGCAGGTGTTTTTTATGCAAAAAAAAGTAAAGGAAATGGTATGAGTACGGAAACTTTATCGTTGGCTCAAGATAGCGAACCTCCGTCTAGTCGAGCGAGTATGGCCGTTCCGCCGTCCTTTACTGCCGGGCTTAGCTGGTGCTGAAACATTTAGCAACCGGCGCAGTTTTGGAAATGCAGTGTATGGAACGCGGGTCGGCCGTAGGACCGGATTGACGTAAAAATGCTATTGCTGTTACCGGATTTTATGACAGGTGTGGATGAAACCTGATGCGGCGGCAGTTAAAATGCATGATTTGAAGGTGCAATCACGGCGGATTTTTATTTAAGAAAAGATCAAAATGCCCGTAAAGGTCATTTTTTCACCTGAAGAATGAGGTCGAAAACATGATTCAAATGTTTCATAAGGCCAGCTATAATTTGCGTGAAATCGCAGAGCTGGAAAATGGTTGCTGGATAAATATAACCGCCCCGACTCCGGCCGAGGTGGATGATATTTCACGTCGGCTCAATATTCCGCAGACAATGTTGACCGACCCGTTGGACGAAGATGAGCGTGCCCGTATCGAGATTGAAGACGATACGCTTTTAATCTTGCTGCGTGTGCCGTATTTTACCAGCGATGCCGATGTGCCGTTCCGCACCGCACCGTTGGGAATAATTTATACTGGAAATTATGTGATTACCGTAGCCAGCCGAAATGCTACGATTATGAACGATTTTTCCAATGGTCTGGTGCGTAATTTTGTTACCTCCAACCGTGAGCGGTTTGTGTTTCAGATTCTGAATCGCGCCGCTTTATTGTACTTGAATTATTTGAAGGAAATCAATATCAGAACCGAGAATATTGAGCGTGAATTGCAGAATGCGGTTAGCAATCACAAGTTGATAAATATGCAGTTGCTGGGTAAAAGTTTGGTTTACTTTACCACCAGTTTAAAGGCAAATGAGATTATGATTGGGCGATTGTCCAACATTAAGCAGTTTAAGGTGTCGGTGGACGATGAGGAAATGTTTACCGACGTTATCGTTGAGTATCGGCAGGCACTGGAAATGGCAACGATTTATAACAATATTTTAAATGGTACTATGGACGCATTCGCATCAATTATCTCCAATAATTTGAACGTGGTTATGCGTACATTAACCTATATAAGCGTGGTTTTAATGGTGCCGACGCTGATTACCAGCATGTACGGCATGAATGTGTCATTGCCTTTTGGCGAAAACCGGTATGGATTTTATATCGTAATGGGGGCGGCGGTAGTGATTTCCATGCTGGTCTGGGCGGCGATTCGACGGCGGAGATTATTTTAATTTTTAAATATACTATGGGAAGTTTTAACGCATGAAAAAGCATATTCTGTGCATTGGCGCCGGTTATGTGGGCGGCCCCACAATGGCGGTTATTGCCGATCGTTGTAAGGATTATATCGTTACAGTGGTGGATATCAACCAGGCACGTATTGACGCTTGGAATTCGGACAATCTGCCAATTTACGAACCCGGTTTGGATGAAGTGGTCAAGCGGTGCCGGGGGCGGAATTTGTTCTACTCCACCAATGTGGAAAAAGGCATTAAAGAGGCCGATATTATTTTTGTCAGCGTTAATACCCCCACTAAAACTTTTGGGACCGGCGCTGGAAAAGCGGCCGATTTGCAGTATTTGGAAAAAACTGCCCGCAATATCGTGGAATTTGCCGACCGGGATAAAATTGTGGTGGAAAAATCTACGTTACCGGTGAGAACCGCTCAGGCAATGAGCCGGATTTTACAGTCCAATACCAAAGGTTTGAATTTTCCGGTGGTGTCAAATCCGGAATTTTTGGCGGAAGGTACGGCGATTGCCGATTTGGAAAACCCCGATCGGGTGTTGATCGGCGGGCTGGAAACGCCGGAAGGCAAGGCCGCCGTGGCCGCCGTGGCGGATATCTACGCTAATTGGGTGTCTCGTGAAAATATCCTCACCACTAATTTGTGGAGCAGTGAGTTGACCAAACTGGTGTCCAACGCTTTGCTGGCGCAGCGTATTTCCTCCATAAACAGTATTTCGGCATTGTGCGAAAAGACCGAGGCGAACGTTTATGAAGTGGCGGCGGCGGCGGGTAAAGATACTCGAATCGGCAGTAAATTTCTTAAGGCCAGCATCGGTTTTGGCGGCTCCTGCTTTAAGAAAGATATTCTGAATCTGGTGTATTTGTGCGAATATTACGGCCTGCCGGAAGTGGCCGCCTATTGGGAGCAGGTGGTTAAGATGAATAATTTTCAGGCAAAGCGTTTTGTTAAAAACATGCTGGGCAATATGTTCAATACGGTTACCGGCAAAAAAATCGCTATTTTCGGCTTTGCGTTTAAGGCGGATACCGGCGATACCAGAGAGTCGCCGGCGTGCGAAGTTTGTCTGCAATTACTGCAGGAACACGCTAAGTTGGCGATTCACGACCCGAAGGCGCTGGATAATGCCAAGCTGGATTTGGCCGAAGTTGCCGGTGATATTGAGTATGTGGAGGACCCGTATGAGGCCGCTAAAGGTTCACATGCCATTGCGGTAATGACGGAGTGGAAACAGTTCTCGGCACTGGATTATAAGAAGATTTTTGATTCAATGGAAAAACCGGCGTTTATTTTTGACGGCCGCAATATTTTAGACCATCAAGCGTTGTATGAAATGGGATTTAACGTATTCGCGATTGGCAAGAAAAGCCTGGTGCATTTTTAAGCTATGACGGATAAGACCGTACAGATTCTGCCGCTTGCCGGCAATGATTTAGGCCGTGTGCTGGAAATTCAGCGTACGGCCTATCATGCTATTGTGCCGGAAGCGGACGAGGTTATGGTGCGGAAGTTTGAGCTATGCCCGAATGGTTGTTTTGCGGCTTGGAAAAATGGGCGGATATGGGGATATATTTTAAGTCATCCGTGGACGTTGGCGGAATTTCCGGTGCTGGACACTTATATTGAGGCCTTGCCGGATAAAGCTGATTCATGGTATATTCATGATTTGGCTATGCTTAAAGATTTGCATGGCTGTGGAGCGGGGCGACTGCTGGTGGAACGGGTTTTAGCAGAAGCTGAACAGAGTGGATTTTTATTGTCTCATTTAGTCTCAATTCAGGATACGAAAAAATTCTGGGAGAAAAACGGCTATAAAACCGCCGACTGCCGAAGACCGGAAAAATTACGGCATTACGGCGAATCGGCCTGTTATATGGTGCGGAATAATACTTGCGGAAAATTGTCAGATAATAAATCAGCTGACAATATCAACTGATTTATATGTTGGTGTTATAAGTCGCACGGCATATAATAGTTATAGCGCGCTTCATCATCATTTTCAGTCGGATGCCCCAAGTCCCATAAAATATCGTAATCGTTATTGGAGGAAATCATGACATGGTCTCCGACATGCCCGTCGCAATACGCAATATTGGCGCGTCCATTATGGCGAAAATTCATGGTGGGATACATTTTCCACGCTCCGCCCGGCGGCTCGATACTGGAGGAATAGCCCAGTAAATCACTACCCCAGTTACCGTCTTCCCCCACCGGAATTGCCGAGTCGGCAAACATGATTTTTTGCGATGGTGACTCAATTATGGTGATTTTGCACCCGCTGGCAAAAGCGGCATCCGTCCAGTCGTCCGGCGCTAATTTGCCGATTAGAGTATTGTAGCCATAACCGCCGCAACCACGTTCAAAGGCTTGAATATCACCCGGAACGGCAAAAGATTTGCAGTTTTTCACAAGGCCGTCGCTGCCCAGATACGGTGCTAAATAGCCGACTTTATTGGAATATTTGGCACTGCCGCCACTGCTGGTATCTTCACTTATACCGTGCCAGCGGCGTTTATTAGCCCCCATCATATCGACGGCGTACGGGACAAAATAGTCGCTATAATCGTTGGCGTACATCATGTTGGCGGTGGCAATCTGCTTCAGATTGTTTTTGCAGTGAACCATCATGCCCTGAGCTTTGGCTCGACTTAGCGACGGTAACAGCATTGCACCTAAAATTGCAATAATGGCAATCACCACCAATAGTTCAATTAAGGTGAATCTTCGGCATGGCAGGCCACACCACAACGGGATAAATTTCTTTTGTATGTTATACATACGAATTCACTTTCCGGCGTCATGCGCGCCACTGTGTATTATAAAGTTATCCGTAACGGGGATCTGGCTTGCGTTTTTTTTGCGGAGTAAAAGCCCCTTCAAAATACGCTTACAGTTGCGCGACAGCTCCGGACTTGCACCGGAATTCACCCTGTTTTACGGAACGAGCTATTAATATAGCATTATAAATAGATATTACAATAGTCGATTATGCAAAACCGGCTATATCGTTAATAATCAAAAAACTTAAATCATA
>CAZEHZ010000116.1:0-6836 GCA_964512385.1 uncultured Victivallaceae bacterium
TGTGTTTTCGAGTGCAGTGTTGATAGAAGCAACATCACGAGAAGATTTTTGTTTATCGGGCAGGAGTTTTGCGGTGTGCTGATGGTGTCGTTTACAACGCCGCACACGTTTCAAAATTCAGATGAAAACTTTATGCGGTCGATGGGTAATGTGGTGGCGCTGGCGTTGATTCGGGAGCGGCAAAATTTGGCGGTTAAACAGTATGAATATGAAAATCAAATGATTTTAGATAAGGTAAATATTCCGCTGATGTTGTTCAACTCCGCAGGCCGAATAGTGCGGGCCAACGCTTCGGCGCAGGCCTGGCTGGGGGATATAGACCAGAATGCGCCGTATATATGTTGTAAATTAAAAAACTGTCATCTGCCGCCCGCTGAATGTCCGGTGGCGCAAAGTTTTGTAACAGGCAAACCGCAGCAGCATTTTGAGCAGTTTAACGGCGTTGATTATATTATTGACGCCCGGCCGCTTTTGGATGAAAATGGCAATGTGATTAATACCGTAGTCAGTGCTTTTGATATCAGCAAGCAGCAGAATTTACTGCATAACCAGCAGGTAATAAATGACTGTTTGGCTAATTTGGTGCGGGAGGGTGACATGAAACAGGCCATTGAAATTTCGCTGAAAGAGATTTGCACCAGAATCGGAGCAGAGCATTGTTATATCTTCCAGTTCGATACCGAAGAAAAGAATATTTCGTGTTTTTCGGAATATTCCGATGACGGCAAGACGATCTTGTTTGAGCGGTATCAGAAATATGCCTATTCAACTGAACCGAATTTTGAAGTACGGTTTGCCGACAATGATATTCTGGCATTTCCAGACCTTGCCCACACATATGAGGCCGACGGCTTGAACAGCTTTAAGGATTTTATTTTAAAGCATCAAGTAAAGTCCTTATACACACATAAAATCATGCTGAATAATAAATTCTGGGGCTATGTGGGGTTGTTATTTTGCCGGGAGGCGCGGGAATTATCTGAAGACGAGGTAAAGTTTTTCGGTTCGGTGGCATTCTGTATTGAATTGATGCTGGTACGCAGCGAGTTTCAAAAACAAATTTGGTCGGCGTTGGAACAGGCGAAAACGGCCGAGAAAGCCAAGAGCATGTTTTTAGCCTCGATGAGTCATGAAATCCGTACTCCGCTGAATGCGGTGATCGGCTTTGCGGAATTGCTGAAAAGCAATGACCTGCCGACGGATGTTCAGAAGGATTATTTAAATGGTATTTCAGAGGCCGGCAATGCGTTGCTGGCGTTGATAAATGATGTGTTGGACTTGTCTAAATTAGAGGCGGGGCAGGTGGCGTTTGTGCCGGAACAGGTGGATTTTTTAGAATTATTAAACGAGTTAAATAGTATTTTTCGTCAAAAATGCATCGGAAAAGGGCTGTTTTTGAACCTTAATGTGGCCAAAAATATGCCGTTAATCTGGATTGATAAACTGCGGGTGCGGCAAATATTATTTAATTTGATTGGTAATGCGGTAAAATTTACCTCGCACGGCGGCATTACCGTTAAGGCCGATTTTACGGTGCAGAATGAATCAGATGGTATTTTGAACTTTGCGGTTATTGACACCGGGTGCGGAATTTCTGAGGCGGATCAGAAGAATTTATTCCAGCTTTTTGTTCAGGCCAATGCGATCCGTGGTACAAAAATGGCCGATGGCGGTACCGGATTAGGGTTGGCGATTTGCCAGCGCCTGGCCGGGAAAATGGACGGCGAGATTAAATTAACCAGCAAACTGGGCGAAGGTTCGGCTTTTTCGGTAACTTTAAAAAGTATAAAGTATAATGCTGTAACTCATTCTGGAATAACGCATAAAGCAGAAACAGTCAATATTTCACCGCTGAAAAAAATCAATGTTTTGGCAATTGATGATGTGGCGATGAACTTAAAAGTTATTGCCGCACTGCTTAAGAATTTAGGTGTAACAGCTTTGGTGGCATCTAATGCAGATGAGGCAATGCGGATTTTGACGGAACATAAAATTGATTCCATTTTAACGGATTTATGGATGCCTGGAATGAACGGCGCCGAATTTGCCTTGGTGGTCCGCCGCAACCCGAAGTATGCAAAAATTAAGATTGCGGCGGTTACGGCGGATACTCAAAGTACGGATAATTTTGATATGTCCGTCTTTGACGCGGTTTTACCCAAGCCGATTACCGGGGCTAAATTGCGTGAATTTTTAGCCAAAACCGAGGCAAAATGAGCAGGTTTTAACCCCTTTACCGGGAAAATTCATAATTTATCCGCAATGATACTTGACGAAACTCCATTGTGGCGATATCTTTACTCTTGAGTAATATTAACGTTTATTTGAGGATTGCAATGATTATGGAAAATTCCGGCAAAATGCCGCCGGTTATGATTTTATGCGGCGGGCAGGGGACTCGTTTGCGTGATGTTACCGAGTTACTGCCCAAACCCATGGTGCCGATTGGCGAACAGCCGATTGTATGGCATATTATGAAAACCTATGCCGCCTTTGGCGTGCGGCGGTTTATCTTATGCTTAGGCTATAAACGGGAAGCATTTGTGGACTATTTTATGAATTATCACATGCGCACCGCCGATGCCACCATTACTTTGGGGCATAATCCGCAGGTAAAATTTCATACCGCCGGTGATGAGGCGGACTGGGAGGTAACTTTGGCCGGAACCGGGCTGGAGTCGATGACCGGAGCCAGAATTTTCCGGGCGGCTAAATATCTGGCGCCGGATGAACAGAATTTCTTTTTAACTTACGGCGACGGTCTATGCGATATTGATTTGGCCGACTTGTATAAAAATCATTGTGCGTCCGGCAAGTTATTAACCATCACCGCCGTTCACCCGGAAGCCCGATTCGGTGAAATGATTATTGATGACCATAATGAGGTAAAAGGATTTGAGGAAAAGCCGGCACGCACCAACGGCTATATTAATGGCGGTTATATGGTTATGAATCGCAGGTTTATTGACCGCTTTTTAAGCAATGATGCGGATTTGAGTTTAGAGCAGACTCCAATGCTGAATGCGGTAAAAGCCCGTGAAATGCAGGTGTATAAGCACCAAAGTTTTTGGCAGTGCATGGATAATCCGCGTGAGTATATGTTACTTAATGACTTATGGCGCCGTGGCAATGCGCCGTGGACTAAATTTTGGCGGTGAATATGAGTGATAAACTAATCCGGTTGCGGCAAGAAATTCTGGCTAAAACCGCCGAGTACTGCCGTTTGATGCAGTCGGAACAAAATGACTCTTTTGTGCCGGGCGAGACCCGCATAAACTATGCCGGGCGAATTTTTGATGAACAGGAAATGACCAATTTGGCGGAGGCCGGATTGGAGTTTTGGCTGACTGCCGGCCGCTATACGGCGGAGTTTGAACAAAAATTAGCGGAGTTTCTGCAAATAAAATATGCGTTGCTGGTGAATTCCGGCTCATCGGCTAACTTGTTGGCTTTTATGGCGTTGACTTCTCATCTTTTGCCGCCGGAACGTCGAATCATGCGTGGCGATGAAGTTATTACCGTGGCGTGTGCCTTCCCCACCACCGTGTCGCCCATCGTGCAATTCGGCGCCGTGCCGGTGTTTGTGGATGTGGCGGTAAATACGGCCAATATTGATGTGGAACAGTTGGCTATGGCGGTGTCTGGCCGCACCAAGGCGGTGATGCTGGCACACACGCTGGGCAATCCGTTCAACATCATGGCGGTAAAGGAGTTTTGCCAAAAGCATCAACTGTGGTTGATTGAAGATAATTGCGATGCGTTAGGCTCAATATATAACGGAAAATATACCGGTACCTGGGGCGATATCGGAACGTCCAGTTTCTATCCGCCGCACCATATTACCATGGGGGAGGGCGGCGCGGTATATACGGATAATCCGTTGCTGTACAAGATTATGCGTTCTTTGCGCGACTGGGGGCGGGAGTGCAGTTGCCCGTCTGGAGTGGATAATGTGTGCGGTAAGCGTTTTTCCGGACAATTCGGCAGTTTGCCAACCGGATATGACCATAAATATGTTTACAGCCATCTGGGATATAACTTGAAAGCGACCGATTTACAGGCCGCCATCGGCGTGGCGCAGTTGGAAAAATTAGCCGTTTTCGGGCGGAAACGCCGGGAAAATTTTCAGCTTTTAACCCGCTATCTGGCCGATTTGCCGGACATTCAACTGCCGTTAGCCGCAGAAAACAGCGATCCGGCCTGGTTCGGTTTTTTGATTACGCTGACTCCGGCGGCCAAATTCAGCCGCAATATGTTGACGGTATATTTGGAGCGGCACCGGATTCAAACCCGCAATCTGTTTGCCGGTAACTTATTGCGGCACCCATGCTTTGAAGGATTGAAGCGCAATCAGGATTATCGCCAAATTGGAGATTTACCCAATACGGATTATTTAATGACACGGGCGTTATGGATTGGCGTTTATCCCGGTATGACGCCGGAAAAATTGCAATATATGGCAGATAAAATTCGGGAATTTTGTTTGGCTGAACGGCACGGAAAAGAAATATGAAAAAGAAAATTTCTATTGTATCGTCTTGTTATAATGAAGAGAAAAATCTGCCGGATTTTTACCAGCGCTGTAAACAGGTGCTGGATAAATTCCCGGATTACGAGTATGAATTTGTCGTGGCTGATAATTTGTCCACCGACGATTCCCGTGCGGTTTTACGCCGCTTAGCGATGGCGGACAATAAATTTAAGGTGATTTTAAACTCGAATAATTTTGGTCATATCCGTTCGCCGTTTAACGCTTTTCTGGCGGCGACCGGAGATGCGGTGATTACGTTATGCTCTGATTTACAGGAGCCGCCGGAGGTAATTGAGCAATTTATCCGGGAGTGGGAAAACGGCTATAAGGTGGTAATCGGCGTGCGCAGCGGCACTAAAGCTAATGTTTTAGTGGAGCAGTTACGGCGATTATACTATAAACTTTTAGCACAAATGTCGGGCGGCGAGCAAATTATTCCGTGCTTTACCGGGTTTGGGCTTTATGACCGCCAATTTGTGGAGGCGGTTAAACTTTATCATGAACCGTATCCGTATTTTCGCGGACTGGTGGGCGAAATTGGCTTAAAACGGCTGGAAGTACCGTTTGTGCAGGATAAACGCCGTTATGGTAAAACTCATAATAACTTATTTACGTTATATGACATGGCGATGACCGGGCTGGTTAATCATACCAAGTTGCCGCTGCGTTTGGCGGTTTTGGCCGGAACTTTAATCGGCGTGTGCAGTTTTTTGGCGGCGCTGGTATATTTTGTGTTAAAACTGATTTGGTGGAATACGTTTTCGCTGGGCTTGGCGCCGATGGTTATCGGTATGTTTTTCCTGTCCGGGGTGCAACTGTTATTTGTGGGGATAATCGGCGAATATTTAGGTGCAATCTGGACTCAAGTAAAAAATCGTCCGCTGGTAATTGAAGAAGAGCGGATAAATTTTTAGTTAGGCGATAATGCAAAAATGCCTTGTTACAACAAAAATCACCTTTTGCATTATCGGCTATGTTATAATATGTTTACATGAAACATATTATGTGTAGGATAGACTCCGGTTTTGTACTGAGCTAATCCAAATCCTGCTGCGGCCCGTTAATCGGTTCCGGGAAGGACTGCGGATTTAACGGCTGTTGCGGAATCGGCGCCGTGCCTATGGTGGTTGGAATCAGCTGAGCGGATAACAACGTCGGATTATTATTCATCTCAACTTCAGCCTGTAAAAGCCACATTTGGCCGGTTTGCGTGTCCAGCACCGTTATTGTGTGCATGGTATATGGCTCGTCGCTGGCTTGACTTGCCACATCCACCAGGCCGGACATCATTACATAGCGTGCCGCCGGATAGGTCTGCGTATTGCCGCCGGAGCCATCCTGCGCCGTAGCGTAAATACCTGCACATAAAGCAACTGCACATACTCCGCCCAACCAGTAGATACTTTTTGACTTAATCATGATACACCCCTCCTGTGATTGATGAAAAAAACTGCAAAATTCCTCTATCAATCAATATAACGGGGAATAAAAAAAATGCAAATTGCAAAAATAAACAAAATTACGTTATTTATAATATAATTGCAACATTTTTTCAACGTTATGCACCCAACTCAACTCATTACTGCGTTGCCAGGCGCCTTGCGACAGTTTTTGCCGCAGTTCAATATCCAAATACAGCCGGGAGATGGCATCTTTAAATCCGGCAATGCTGACTTGCGGATTTACCAGCGGTATTTTGATTCCGCTGTACTCCGTTATTGCCGCCCCCATGCCGCAACAATCATGGCAGATAACCGGCGTGCCGGAGGACAACGCTTCCGGAACCACCGTAGTGGTGGCGTCTTCCCAACTGCTTAACAGCAAGGCATCAAACGTTGAGTATAACTTTAACATTTCGTCATGCGGAATCCGGCCATGCCAAAAAACTTTGTTGCTTAAATTCAGATTATCGGCAATTTGCCGCCAGTGTTTTTCCAGATCGCCATTGCCGATTACATGCAGTTCCACCTTCCACTGCGGCGGCAACTGCGCAATCGCCGCCAGTGCCAGCGGTAACGCTTTTCGAGCCTCCATAACACCGCACCAAACCAGATTCAGCTTAGCGTCTTCCACATTTTTTGCCGGCATAACGTCTGAATTTCTGGTGCCGGTTTCCGCAATTTGCACCGCATCACGTTGGTGATAACGCTTTATAACCTCTTTATCCGTATTGGTTACCGCTACAATTTCATCGGCTCGCTTTATGGCGGCGCAGACCCGTGGACTCCATTGGGTCTGCATTGAATTTATGATTCGCTTCAACCACAGTTTGGCCCGGTTCTTCAGCGGAATGTCCTGCCAGAAG
>CAZEHZ010000117.1:0-6512 GCA_964512385.1 uncultured Victivallaceae bacterium
CTGGGTAAGGTTGCGCCTGGTTATTTGGCCGACATGGTGGTGCTGGATGATGACTTTAAGGTGCAGAAAGCCTTTGTTGGCGGCGTCTGCAAGTTTTAAAAGTTATAAAGCCGTTGACAGTGAAAACTGGCAACGGTTTTTTATCATCTTAAATATGTTTAATTTTTAAACTCGTTTTAAAAAGAGGGGTGTGTAAAGTGAATATTCAGCTAATGCCGCTGGATTGGTCAATTATCATCGGTTTTTTTATCATCACCGTGATAATTGGTATTGTGGTTGCGAAAGCCTCCAGCAAAAGTGAGGAAGAATTTTTTCTTGGCGGTCGTAATATGCCATGGTGGTTACTGGGTTTTTCCATGGTGGCGACAACATTTTCAACCGATACGCCGAACTTGGTGACGGATTTGGTGCGTACCGAGGGCGTATTCGGCAACTGGTGCTGGTGGAGCATGTTGCCCACCGGTATGCTTACGGTGTTTTTATACGCTAAATTATGGCGTCGATCCGGCACGGTTACGGACTTGGAATTTTATGAATTACGTTACAGCGGCAAACCGGCGGCATTTTTGCGCGGGTTCCGTGCGGTGTACTTAGGGTTGCTGTTTAACGTTCTGGTAATGGCGTCGGTATCATTGGCGGCAATAAAAATCGGCGGTGCCATGCTGAATTTACAGCCGTGGCAAAGTGTTTTATTTGCCATGATTGCTACTGTATTATTCAGTTCCATCGGTGGGTTCCGCGGGGTATTGATTACCGACTTTGTGCTGTTTATCGTCTCCATGCTGGGGGCGTTCGGAGCGGCTTATTTTGCCTTAAAACAGCCGGAGGTCGGCGGACTTTCCGGACTGGTGGAACATTTTCAGACAACGCCGGAACTGGCACAGAAATTGGAAGTTAGCCAGGCGGTCAACTGGGATTCCTGGATTGCGCTGTTTATTGTACCGTTCGCCGTTACGTGGTGGAGCATCTGGTATCCGGGTGCAGAGCCCGGCGGCGGCGGTTATCTGGTACAAAGAATGTTGTCGGCCAAAAATGAAAATCACGCCGTAGCAGCCACGCTGTTCTTTAACGTAACGCACTATGCACTGCGCCCCTGGCCGTGGATGCTGGTGGCGTTAGCCTCCATTGTTATTTACCCGGATTTAGCCTCCATTAAAGCGGCGGTGGGCAATGCCTTGCCGGAGGCTCAAATAAAGCACGACGTAGCGTACTCGTTAATGCTGACCAAACTGCCAGTGGGCTGGATGGGGTTGGTTTTAACCAGTTTGATTGCGGCGTATATGTCCACCATTTCCACGCACTTAAACTGGGGCGCCAGTTATCTGGTGAACGACGTATGGAAGCGTTTTTACCGTCCGCAATCCTCTAATCGGGAACTGGTCTGGATGGGGCGTTTATTCACCGTAGTGCTGATGGTTTTGGCCGGATTGCTGGCTTTGGCATTATCCAATGCGGTGCAGACCTTCCAGTTAATGCTGTCTATCGGTGCCGGTACGGGGCTGTTATTCATGTTGCGCTGGTTCTGGTGGCGCATTAACGCAACTTGTGAAATTGTGGCGATGGTCAGCAGTTTTATATTTGCGTGTATCTTTAATTTTTATGGAGACAAATGGGGCTTGACCGGTTGGGAACAAATGATTTATGCCGTATTCCTTACCACGGCCTGCTGGTTGCCGATGGCTTGGCTTGCCCCGCAAACCGAAAAAAGTGTTTTGCGTAAATTCTGTACTAAAATCAATCCGGGCGGCATTTGGCAGGCGGTGTTCAAAAGTGCAGAAGCCGACGGCGAACCGATTAAAGTTGAACATGCCCAACAGAATATTCAACTGGGGATTATTGCGGCGTTACTAAGTTGCGTGGCGGTATATTCAATCCTTTTCGGTACTGGAGAATTTATTTATGGACGCAATAAAACTGGTGTAATCATCATGTTAATTGCGTTTGGCGCAATCGGCGTCGTTATAAAATTATGGAAAAAAATGAATGCAAAGGGTGTGAAGTAAAATGTTAGTAGCTGGTTATGAGTTCCCGTTAGGGTTGTTGCGCCTGGAATTGGTGCAGTTGGAAGAAGAGGGCTATATTGTACCGGAAGATTTGAAGGCCGAAGTTGCCGCTCTGCCGGAAGAAATGTCTTACAGCGATGATTTACAGCAGTATTATGACCGCTTGAAAGACTTGCCCCGCAATCCGGAGTTCAAGTTTGTTGAACCCAGTGAACTGGATGAGATTAAAGCGGAACGCCCGGCACAGATTCCGTTGCCGGAAATGAAGCTGACGGATGCGGAACTGCAGAATAAACTGCATGGCGCCTTCACCGGTCGTTTTGTGGGCGTGGCACTGGGGCAAGTGGTGGAAGGTTGGAACATGGATGATATCACCAAATATCTGAAATCGGTGGACAATTATCCGCTGACCGACTTTATCCGTTATCGGAAAGACACCTACACCGGCTGGATTGCCACCGATTGCCCGTCGTGGAAAGAAAATATCAAATTTATGGGGCCGGATGACGATGTAAACTACACGTTAATGGGGCTGTATGTGCTGGAAAAATACGGCAAAGATTTTAACTGGGCGCACGTTGCCTTAAGCTGGAATGACTGCCTGCCGTACAATCAGATCTGTACGGCGGAAACTCAGGCGGTGCTGAACTTTAACATGTATCGTCAACGTTTTGATGTGTTGAACACCATGCATGTAACTCCGCAATTTACCCGCCGGAACAACAACCCGTACCGTGAATGGATCGGGGCGCAGATTCGAGCCGACGGCTGGGCGTACTGCTCCGCCGGCAATCCGGAACAGGCGGCGGATTATGCTTACCGCGACGCTTGCTGGACGCACGAAAAGAACGGCATTTACGGCGAAATGTTCTTTGCCGCCGTGATCGCCGCCAGTTTTGTTGAATCGGATTTAGATAAGTTGATTGAGATTGGTTTATCCAAGATTCCGAAAAACTGCCGCTTGGCCGTTGGTATTCGTCAAGCTCAGGAATGGGCGAAAACGTTGCCGGACTATGTCGCTTTTATGCAGAAATTGCAGGAAACTTATCCCACTATGCATCGAGTTCATACCATAAATAACGCCATGATTTGCATTATGTCGTTATATTACGGAAAAATGAACCCGGATGCGTCCATTGCCATCAGCGTTATGGCCGGTCTAGATACCGATTGTAACGGCGCCACCGTCGGTTCCATTGTCGGGGCGGTAAACGGATATCGCAATTTCGGCGGTATTTTGGCTCCGCAGTTGAATGACAATGTTCGTCCGTTGATGTTCTATTTCCAGGACACCACGATGAACGAATTGGCGGATCGCGCTTTGGCCGTAATCAAAAAGTAAATTAGTCGATTAAGCCGTTTTACTGATAAAACATCGGTAAAACGGCTTTTTTTCTATTCCGCACGCTCTTCCATAAAATTACGTTCCTCGGCAAAGCGGCTTTGGCGGCCAAGAAAATCCCGGAACTCCGGCGTAATGCAAATCGACGGCGGATAATCAGCGTAATAATCGCAAATTTTCAACGCTATCAACGGAGCGATGGCATGATTAAAGGTTTGCTGGTCAAGCATATCCAACTCTTTTAATGTTACCCGTCGCCGGGGATATAGCAGATAGCTGACAAAATCATCAAAAGCGTCAATCTTGATTTTACGGTCCTGCCAATACAAATTTATCTCTTCCACCGCCAAATACAACATCCGTGGCCAAAGAATAAACATAACAATTAAACTGGTAAGTTCCCGATAGATTTTTATCTTGGTGCCAATCCACGCCCAGTCGCCATTGTCTTTAATCAGATCCGGGTGAAACAGATAGTCGATGCTATCATCCACCATGGATTTGGCAAAACGCATAATCAACCACATCAAGGCCAAATATAACGCATAAAACAATACAAACCACGCCGTAATATCTTTAAAGGTAAAATCCTTAACAACAATGATATACAGTAACATTACCGGATAGGCGAAAAAGCGGCCGCCCAAACACCCCGCCACAATACCGCCCAAACATTTTAAAATATGCTTACGCCCGATTCGGCGTTGCCATGCCAGTAATTTTTCTTTCACTGCACTACTGTTTACTCCCTATTCAATAATTCCCAAACGCTTAAGGCAAAACTCTCTAAACGGCGTGGTAACGCAGACGCCCTGCGGGTCGCCGGTCAGCAGTATGCACACATTCAACTCAATCAACGGGTCGATATAACGTTCAAAAATCTTAAAATCGTCGACGCCGATTTCGTCGAACGGCACTCGTCTATTGGCCCGCAAAAGATACCCGGTGGTCTCCGTCAAATCGTTCAACGGGCGGAATCCGGCGGTAAACGCCTTATATATGCCCACAAAAATAAGCTCTAATGCGGTTGGCCCAATAAACATAAGTTCCGTTTCCAAACGAATTTGCCGGCTGATAAATCCACCATACGAATTAGCACCATCCGCATCCGGCAAATCCTGACTGCGATTACGCCCCCAAAGCAGATAAATAATTGTCCAAATCGCCAAAACAATTAAAATAAATAACCAAAAATTCGTATCTGAAACATTAAAATCGTCACCATAACGCCGATTATAACGTGCCGTGCCAAAATTCATTAAGAAATATATTACGGCAAAACCCATGCCCAATAAAACCAATCCGGCCAGAGCCTCCTGCATTTTCTGCCAGAAACAATGCCGTCGCCAAGCATACAATATCTTTAAAATAACCTCGTCTGATGCCATTTTCGTGGTCTACCTCAGATAAGAACGATGGATTTTCACAATCACTTTTAACACATTTTCACTTTGATTCTGCTCTACACTGCACCCCGGCAAATGCCCTTCACCGGGATAAAATACGGCAAATTTGCCATCTCCGATTACCAATTCAGTAACATGGTCCGGCAATAAACGATAAAACGCAATGTCTTTTGCCGAATCAAACGGTATAACTTCATCCAAATCAAAAATATCCCGGCAAAAAATGCGTTCACGCCCCTTTACGGTCAGCTGAATATCCAGATACTCTTCATGCGCTTCCAATTTTTCCGGTGCCATATTCTGAGTATCGTATACCGCTACATTGGCAAAACAGTTATCATTATGAATCGGAAACTTACCCGGCACCGCATTTTGTGTGGCCTTAATCAAGAAACTTTTTACCTTATCCCATACTTCCGGGGCGACAGTGCGGTAACGGTCAAAATTAACAAATGAATCGTAAATCATGGCTTTATCTCTCTTTCAGAATAATAAATAATTTTGTGTTTTTTAAGTTCTTCCGCAATAGTTGAATCTACTTTACGGCGGATTTTAATATCATAAATTTTTCTGGTTAAAGTGGGCTTCACTTCCGAAAAACTCAGTTCACGCTCCGGTGCCAAGGCCGCCAGCTTCAGCACCAAATAACATTGCGGTAAATCCACTAATACCGCCGGGTTTTCCGGCGTTAATTTTTCGGCGGCAGTCAATGCGGCATCTACCTGCATTGCTCGCTGTAACTCGGTAATCGACAAATCATTATAGCGTTTCTGCAGAACATCGAAATGTTCGCCCTGTTGAATTTGCGCCAGCACCCGCCGGGCGGATTTTCCGGCATTTTCCGTGGTTTTGGCAATCCCGATGGCGGCGGTTTCACGCAATTCCGGTACATTCAATAATTTGTGGGGAGCAGTTTTATACATGTGCTGTAACTCGGCGTCTGTCACGGTGATTTGCGGGGCAATATCTTTTTCAATCCAAGCAATGCTGGCGGCTCTGAATTGCTCCTCCGGGTCGGCGGCCAAACGCCGGCGTTCCTCCGCCCAAGTGATGCCTTTGGCGGACAATTCGGCAATAATTTTCTGCTGTTTACCGGGCTCGGCGGCGTCGAATGAGGCCTGTAGCAAGGCATCAGTCAAGACCGGCGACGGTTCTAAATCTGCAGCCTTCAGAATCTCCAGCACCGCCAGCCGTTCAGCGGTAAGTTTGCTCAGCAACGCTAAATCCAGTTTACCGTCTTTGGCGGCTTGCCATCTTAAAGGCTCCGGGCAAGCGGACACGGTAAATTTTTGGCCGTCAAATTCTAAGATTGAACTCTCCGTCATCGTGGCGTTATCCGCCTTAAGAGTACCGGACAACATAAAAACCACTCCCGCTATAATACCACTAATTCCGGCCAAGAATTTCATCTTCCACCACCGCCGGTAAAGGGTTGCCGGAATTATTCTGCCGTTCAAATTCATACTCTACCCGCAAGACTTCGGCCACTTTTTCAGAGTGCATTGCGGCATTTTCATATGCGGCCAACAGACCAAGCCTGCCCCAGCGTTCCTCTTTGGCACTCAAAGACTTAACCCGTGATTCGCCCGCTTTAACAATAGGTTCCAACTGGGGAGCATAAGCCGGATTTTCCGCCAAAAGTAACGTTAAAGAGTCTAACTGCGCCATTGCCTCCGCCGCATATTGGCGGTTCCGGACTCCAGTTACCGCATTATTTAATTCCTCGATAAACAATAATTTACTGTAGGCTTTATCTATATC
>CAZEHZ010000118.1:0-6454 GCA_964512385.1 uncultured Victivallaceae bacterium
GGAAAAAGGAGGAGAGTTTCGGGTATGGGCAGAACTTTTCTATTTTTTTCAATCAGGGGAGGATTGTATTATGAAATCTGCGCATTTGGGGGTTTTTACGCTGACTATGCTAAATGTGGCGGCAGTGTTAAGTATTGTCAACTTTCCAGCTCAGGCGGAATACGGCTATACCATTGTCTTTTTTATCACCTGTAGTGCATTGACTTTTTTTATTCCGTCGGCCTTGGTTTCGGCGGAAATCGCCTCGGCACTGCCGAAAAGCGGCGGCTTGTATCTATGGGGTAAAACCGCCTTCGGTCCAGAGGTCGGATTTGTAACTGTTTGTATGCAATGGTTTAACAGCTTGCCTTGGTACGGCACGGTAATGACGTTTATCGCCACTACTTTTGCTTATGTTTTTCAACCGGAACTGGCTAATAATAAATTATTTGTTTACGGCATTATTTTGGCGGTAACTTGGGGTTGCACCATTGTAAACCTTTTTGGCGTTGAACTTTATGCCAAATTAAGCAGTATCGGAGTTATCGGCGGCACCATTTTTCCGGCGTTGCTGATTATTGTTCTGGCCGTTGTTTTTCTGCTTAGCGGCCATGCTCCGGCCATACCGTTCCACACCAAAGAGCTGTTCCCGAACTTAGACAATATTAACCAATGGATGTTGTTGGCCGGCATGATGGTTTCGTTAGCCGGGATAGACATGACGGCGCTGCATATTACCGATGTAAACAAGCCGCAAAAAAATTATCCGCTGGCCATTTTATACTCGTCCATATTGATTATCGGCATCAGTATTGCCGGGGCGTTGGCGATTGCACTGGTAGTTCCGCCTAAAACCCTGAATATGGCGGCCGGCACCGGCGAGGCTTTTCACCGGTTATTTATGGTTATGCAGGTGGAATTTCTAACCATTCCGGTCTGTTTACTGCTCTGTTTAGGTGCGATAACCACCGTATTTACCTGGTTGCTCGGCCCGTCGCGCGGACTCTGGCAAACGGCGCATGAGGGTTTATTACCGCATTTTTTTGCCAAAGTCAATAAAAACCATATCCCGGTAAATATCCTGCTAATTCAAGCCGGGTTAATTTCGCTCTTAGCTTCAGTAGTTTTGATTATGCCGTCGATCGGCAGTGCATTCTGGGTATTTATGGCGTTGTCCGCTCAACTTTATATGATTATGTACTTATTAATGTTTGCGGCGGCGTGGCAACTACGCCGCAAACACCCGGAACTCCCGCGGCCGTTTAAAATTCCCGGCAACTTATGGGGCATCGGCACTGTATGTTTTCTGGGCATGGCCACCGCATTATTGGCGATGCTGGCCGGCTACATTCCGCCGCCGGCCATCCGTGCCTTAGGAGTCAAACATATTATACTTTATACCGGCTTGTTAATCATCGGCACACTGGTGGTATTTTCCCTGCCGTTTTTAGCCCTGTGGCGAGCTAAAAAACAGCATAAACTTTAAGCTTTCTCTTTCCTTCCGAATGAGGCCGGAACCAGACGCATGGCAAAAATTGTAACCCCAAAACTTACCACGGTGGCCAGCATTACCCACCAGAAAAAGTAATAATAATTTTTGTCTAAAAGTTCATAAACATTGCCGGAGAACATGCCGGGAATCATTAACCCGACCGCCTGCAGACCCGTCATAATCGCAAAATGACTGGTCTTGAACTTGCCGCTGTCTTCGGCAAAATACACCATAAACAACATATACATGGCAAAGCCGAAGCCATAGCCGAACTGTTCCAAAACCACTCCGCCCATCACCGGATACAGCGACTCCGGTTTAAAATACGCCAACGCCACATAAACCGCATCCGGAATATTCAACGCCACCGCCATCGGCAGCATCCAGAACCGCAAACCGTGGCGAGACAATACCCAGCCGCCGGCCAAACCGCCGATTAGTAAGCTCAGCACGCCCAGCACACCATAAATTGTGCCATACGCACTGTTGCTTAACGCCAAGCCGCCCGCCTGCGGAGAATCAATCATAAACGTAGTACCGACTTTCAGCAACTGCGACTCGGCAAAACGGTAAAGCAAAATAAAAATCAATGCGGGTACAATGCCTTTTTTGCGGAAAAATGACGCAAACGCCTCGCCGAATTCCCGATAAAAATTAACGGTCTCTCCGGTTTTAGCCGCCGCGTTTTTCTCCACTTTCGGCATAAAGAAGAGGTGATACACGCCTAACAACGCATAAAGCACCGCCACCACCAGTAATGACGACAACCACGCCAAGCGGAAATTACCGCTGTGGACTTTAAAATTAACCTCCGACACCGCCGCCGTATTATTCCCGGCCTCCACCATCACCACCTGCGGCAGATGCTGATTTTCCGCCGTAAAATTCAAATAATCGCCATTCAGTAACGCCAAGTCCCCCTTTTCGCCGCTGACCGACAACTGTCTGGACTTATCCTTTTCCAGTTCCGCCTCAAAATATATCTGCAGCATTGCAATGCCGTCCGGCGCATCCAGCTTACTGAGCAACTCCGCCGATGGTTCGGCATTATATTGATTTACTAAAGTTTTAAATTCGCTGACTTTTTTGGCCCGTTCCGCTTTGCCGGCGGCCTCTAAAACTCCGGCGGAAACCACCATATTATCCGCCGCCACCACTTTTATGCCGTCGGCCTCCACCGCCAGCGGCTGATATGAAGAAATCTGCACGCTATTCGGTGCGGCTTTTAAGCTGAACTCCACCGGCGCCACCCCGGTAAACTGCTGAACCAGACCGGCCAGCAGTACCACGCCGCCTTGGGCCGTAATCATGGCAATTCGATACGCCGTACCGCGAACCCCGGTAAAAAACGCCTGCTGATTGGCCTGCAACCCCACCATATAAAACCCGTCGGCCGCAATATCATGCGTGGCGGAAATAAACGCCAAAAGCATAAACACCGCCAGCAAAATCTGCGCCGCAAAGGTAAACGGCATGGCAAACGCACATAACGCAAAACATCCGGCCATGACAATTTGACACGCCACCACCCACTGTTTTTTACTGCCCAGCATATCCACAATCGGCGCCCACAACGGTTTAACCGCCCACGGGAACATTAGAAAACTGGTAAAAAACGCAATCGTTTTCACATCCATATTCAACTGTTTGAAGATCAGTATAGACACCGTAGTAACAATCATATACGGCACCCCTTCGGCAAAATACAGACTTGGCACCCAGCACCACGGCGACTTGGATTTTCCGGCGTTCGCGTTTTTCACAACAACCTCCATAAACTGTTTATTTTACTTAAATAAAAATTCCAACTCTTTAATCGATAATTTATCTGATGCGGCTTCCGGATTTTCGATCACGCTGTCAAAAACCTCCTGTTTTTTCTGCTTCATCGCCAGAATCCGCTCTTCAATCGAGTCTTTCACCAACAGTTTCAAACTGCTGACCGCTCTGGTCTGCCCAATGCGGTGTGTTCGATCCGACGCCTGCGCCTCCACCGCCGGATTCCACCACGGGTCATAAATTATCACGGTATCCGCACTTGTCAAGTTTAATCCGGTACCGCCGGCCTTAAGACTCAGCAAAAATATCGGAATATCCGGCGAATCATTAAAATTATCCACCTTTTGCTGGCGGTTACGAGTCGCACCGTCTAAATACTCATACTTGATATTCTGCTCTTCCAGCCAACTGCGGATATAGCTTAGCAAAGACGTAAACTGACTGAACAGCAACATGCGGCTGCCGGAGTCAATATGTTCTAAAATCAACTCTTTCGCCAACTCCATTTTGGCCGAATCCACGGTTTCGCCCTCGCCGCCAATCAACGGCGGATGACAGCAAATCTGCCGCAAACGCAGCAAGGTGGTTAAAATCTCAAACGGCACCCGTTTTTCGCCGGGTTTCATGCTCTGCAACTGCGCCAGTCCGGTCTGCCGAACCTCTTCATACAACGCCCGCTGTCCGGCCTCCATTTCGCAAAACAACACCTGTTCATGCTTGGGCGGCAACTCCTTACACACATCACGCTTTAAGCGGCGTTTAATGAACGGAGCCACCCTCGCCGCCAGTTCACCCTGCAATTTGCGATCCGTCCGAATATCACAATACCGTTGTTTAAAGCTGTTAAAACTGCCCAAAAATCCCGGATGCAGAAACTCAAACAAGCTCCACAAATCCTCCGGCGAATTTTCCAGCGGCGTACCGGTAAGCACCGCCCGGTGAGCGGCGGAAATCGCCTTACAGCTCTGCGCATTTACCGTTCCGGCATTCTTAATATGCTGAGCTTCATCCAACGCCAAAATGCTGAACCGCATCTTTTTCAGCCGGTCAATATCATGCCGTGCCGTAGCGTATGAAATAGCGATAAAATCATAATCACCAATATGTTCATAAACATCATCCCGTTCGCCGCCGGCTAATCCGGCCGTCTTAAACTCCGGCACAAAGCGATTACACTCCCGCACCCAGTTTTCCACCAGACTGGCCGGGCAGATCACCATGGCCGGCGGTTCACCCCGTCGACGGAATCCGGCGATTAAATTCAATAACTGCACGGTTTTCCCCAGCCCCATCTCATCGGCCAGAATAAAATTGAAATTATGTTCAAACATATTCCGCATCCACGCCACGCCTTCGGCTTGGTAACTGCGCAATTCGCCCACAAACTCAAATGGTTTATCGTTGGGCAGCATGGCCACCATATTGGCGTCGGCGCCCACTAAATAGAACTCCGGCGGCACGGCACCGGGTAAATTAGCGGCTAAAAACCGATAAAAATGCACTTGACAAAACGGGATATCAAAGCGGGAATTTTTTTCATCAATTTTGCCGGCCATGGCTTCTAAAGCCAACAAAAACCGACTCATTTCCGCACTTAATTTGGCAATTTGCCCATTCGTCAGCAAAAAATACCGCCGCATTTTTTTAGCGGTGCGAATGGTATTCAACAGCGGTAACTTTTCGCCATTCGCCTCCAGCACATAATTAACCGTAAACGCTTCATTAGAGCGGGTATCCACGGTGCAACGCAACGCAATTTCGGTTACGCCCATCACCCGGTCGCCGCACATCCGTAAAATCGAGTCCGCCACCAGCAATTTTTTACTGCCCTGCAGATATTCCGGCAACATTTCATCTAAAAACATGCCCTGAATTTCCGGGTCATCCAAAATATAATCATCGCCGTCTTCCCGGCATTTCATCATTTTCAAGGCGTTTTCCATACTGAATTCAGCGGCTTCATCACGCCGGAAAAACTGTCCTTTACGCACCGCCAAACGCCCGCCGTCCGCCGGCAGCAGTACATCTTCATAAAAATATTGTAACTTTAACCGCAATGCACCGTCATCGGCCGACCGTCCGCCGGAAACCACGCAGGCGGCCTGCATTTCGGGAATATTATCATTATCCAGCTCCACCACCGGCAAGGTAACGTTATTGTCCGACAACAACTTAAACAAGCCTTGATCGCCGGCGGACTGCACGCCTAAACGGAAAAAATTCCGCAACCAGTTAATCTCCACCGTGCCCGGCACAAAGAAATATTCGCCGTCGCGCCCCACCCAGCAGCCGGAACGCCCCACAATCACCTTGGCCGAGTTTACCGCTAAGGCGGCCTGATTATAAATTATGCCCGGCGTATAATAGTCTTCGGTCCGATTTTTCACATGAATAATGGCGGCTCGTGCCGGAATATCATGAATAATCAGGCGACGACCATTGCGGGAAAAGCGACTAAAGCCGCCCAAGCAATGAAAAAACTCCGCCGTAACCTCTGAATTAAGCAATAATTGTGAATTTTCCGGTTCGGAATGAATCGCCAAAAACTGAATAATCTGGCGATCCTGCAACGAAAAATCCTCAAATTTCAGTGTAATCGCCAATGCTTTATCAAAATACAGCTGCCGTAAATTATTCAGACTGCCCACATACTCACGCTGATTACTCTTTAAGCGTACATTAAGCACGGCATTTTCCCATTTGCTAGGTACATGAGGGAATGCGGCTTCGGTCTTTATAAATACTTGAGCTTTAGGAACAACCGCCGCGCGTTCCAACAATTCCGCCAAACTTTCACGCCGAATTCCGGCATATGCGCCGCCGGCCTCCGGAATATCGGCCGGGCGTTTATTGGAAAAATTAGCATTATATAAAATCGCCGCCAAAGCGTGAGCGCACAAGCCGTCGCCGTCATATTCGCAGTCGCAAACCGCCGCCGGATTTTCTCCGACTCCGGTTTCCACCCGATAATAACGCTTATTTTCATTAAAAATTGCCCGAATCCGCCCATCGGACTCCCGAAAAGCTCCGGCCAACTTGCCTTGTTTCAGCAATAATTTGGCACTTTTCAGTGTTTCAGCGTCGGACAACGCAATCAACCTATCTTCAAATGACAAAGCCACGCCAATACTCCTTAACTCTTAAACATATAAACACATTCTATTAATGTGTATCCAAAAGCATATTTTTTCAAGTGATAATTTG
>CAZEHZ010000119.1:0-6425 GCA_964512385.1 uncultured Victivallaceae bacterium
TATGCAATATTTCAAGTGTACATCCAACAAAAACTCGTTTTTTACATAGTCGATAATGCAAACGGCAGCTTTACGTTTGGTTTAAAATTTAAATTACCTTTTGCATTATCGGCGATATATGATTATTATTGTTTTTTTTAGTATTTTTATCTTGAAAAGTTTTAAAGCTCCGCTATTTTATATAGCAATGTGATTAGCAGGAGGCTACCATGAGTTTATATCAAAAATTTACCGCAATGTCTGCGTTTTCCGGTCGGCTGTGCCTTTGGCTCGGACTGACGGCGGCGGCGTTTTTATTTTTTTGCTTTATCAGCCTTCACGCTCAACTTCCCACTGCCGACTCCTGCCGTGCCGTTACAACTTATTACAGCTTGACTCACACGGTAGACCAAGCGGTTGAAACCAATAATGAACAGAATAATCACTCCACCAAAGCCATTTGGCGGTTCAACGGTGCTTACTCGCTTTGGCTGATTCAACTTAACCAGTTACGCAACTGGCAGCTTGCCGGAGCAGCAATCCTGCGCCAGGTTTATTCAATTTTATTTTTATTATTACTGCTTTATGTACTTCATGCCGGTCAAAATTCCGGCAAAACCCCTTATTCTCTGCCATTTTTTTGGCCGGATATCCTAAGAAATGTCCTGCCGGTACGTGCCGGCCCTGCTCAGCAATAAATTTTATCGGTCGGGCAACTCTTGCCCAAACTGTACAAATTTATTTGTCGGCTCGTCTGCCGACAGTCAATCGTTCTATTCAAAAAATTTTGAATGACATAATTTGCTGAGAAAAACTATGAGTAAATATTTAAAACTACGGACATTCATTGTCCTGACAATCGTTATACTTTTTGCCTGCTCCATTTATCCGTTGACGCCGCCGGACTTTTACCGCACATTTTTGTCCGGCGTAGTGGATGGTAAAGAGGATGCGGCGCAACAACTGGTAAATTCCGCTCAGGCCAAACAGACCGCCAGACCGGATTTATATCCGGCCGCCGCCTTGCTGGAGGCCGCCAATGAACAGAATATGTCGCTGAAAGAGCTGACCAATGCCAAAAAAGCCCGTGATAACAGTGAAGTTATCAGCAATTTACGGGAGCGCAGTTCCAGTTCCATTCGTCTGGGGCTTGATTTGAACGGCGGCGTGGAGTTTGTTCTACGCCTTAATCCGGACTACAGCGCACTGAAAACCGACGGCTTGACGGCAGTTCAGGCGGAAGAAAAATTAAAGGAAAACTTTAATCAATATCGTGATTTGGCAATGGAAGCTCTGCGTAAACGCTTGGAAGCCAAGAATATTTTTGAAACCGAAATTGCTCCGTTTGCCAATTACGGCTTGTCGCTTAAAGCCCCGATTGTATCCAAGGACGAAAAAGACCAGCTGAAAAAACTTATCCAAATGAGTAATAAGCTGGAGTTCCGTTTGGTGCATCAGGACAGCGACGAAATTATTCAGCGCCGTCTGCGTTTGCCGGTCGGCTATGAAATTCTGCGTGAAGCGGCGGCCGACGGTGCCCCGAACGGCGGCCCCGCTTATGTGGTGGCCAAACATCCGGAAATGACCGGCACCGGCGTGGATGAGGCGTTTGTCAGTAAAGACCAGTTTGGCTCCATCTCCATTGCACTGCGTTTTAACCGCTCCGGCACCGAACGGTTTGCCAAAGTAACCAACGATAATTTAATGCGTCAGTTGGCGATTGTAATGGACGGTACGTTATATTGTGCGCCGCAAATCAAAACCGCCATTATTGACGGTCAAGCTGAAATTTCCGGCCATTTTACGGTGGAAGAGGCACAAAATGTGGCCGATGCTTTGACCAGCGGCAGTTTTCCGTTTAAAATTGATGTGGAGGCCGTTTATGACACCGCACCAAGTTTAGGGGCGGATAACGTGAAAAACGGGATTTGGGCCGGACTCGCCGCTATGGTGCTGTTAGCCGGGTTTATGATTACCTACTATCGCACCGCCGGCGTGATTGCCGTAATCGCCTTAACCGTGAACGTGGTGTTGATTTTGGGTGCCATGGCCGCTTTCGGCGCCACCATGACGATGCCGGGGATTGCCGGGATTATTCTTACATTGGGGATGGCGGTAGATGCCAACGTTCTGGTGTTTGAACGTATGCGGGAAGAAAAAGAGGCCGGTAAACCGCCGCAGGATGTGGTGGAGATGGGCTTTAAACGGGCATATTCGTCGGTTTTAGACGGTAACTTAACCACCTTGCTGGTGTCTTTAATTCTGATGTATTTCGGTACGGGCGCCATTAAGGGGTTTGCCGTCAGCTTAAGCATCGGGATTGTGTCCAGTCTGTTCACCGCCTTGTTTATGAGTCATCTGATTTTTGACTGGCTTTTGTATCGCAACCCCAATATGCAGTTTAAAATGATGAGCTTCTTCTCCAAACCGTCGATTCGCTTTATCAAGCAGTCCAAACTGGCGATACTCGTCTCGCTGGCCATGATTGTCATCAGCATTGGCGTCTGCTTGTTTGCGGGCAGAAACATGCTCAGCGTCGACTTTACCGGCGGTACTTTGCTTAGCTATAATTACAGCCAGACAGTGCCGGTGGCGGAGCTGGAAAGAACCTTATCAGACCAGGGTTATGCCGGCAAAATCACCTATAAAAGCAACGCCTCCGGTGCCGACAATCGTAAATTGGAAATTTTACTGCGAGACAGTAAAACCGATCAAATGAACGGCGAATCCGCCACTTATGCCGATGAACAGTTGATGAATTCCCTGAATCAAGCCTATCCGCAACTGCAGTTGACCAATGGGCAAAGCACGATTATCGGTGGTTTGGTGGGGGCGGAAATGACTAAAAATGCGGTAATTTCCATTCTGCTGGCCTTTGTCGGCATGATTATCTATGTGGCGTTCCGCTACGAATTTCACTATGCGGTGGCCGGCATTCTGGCTTTGGTGCATGACACGGTTATTGCGCTGGGGATTTTTGTACTGGCGGGTCGGGAACTTTCACTGCCGGTGGTGGCCGGGCTGTTGACTATTATCGGTTATTCGATTAACGACACGATTGTAATTTTTGACCGTATCCGTGAAACGTTGAAGTTTGAACCGAATCGACCGTTTAGCGAAGTGGTAGATGAAAGTTTAAACCGCACCTTAAGCCGTACCGTATTAACCAGTTTAACCACGTTTATCGTAGTGGTGGTTATGTTCTTCTGCGGCGGGTTGGCGATTAACGACTTTATGTTTATCATCGGCATCGGGATTATTGTGGGCAGTTACTCCTCGCTCTACATTGCATCGCCGATTGTGGCGGCGTGGCATAAGGTAACGACAAAAAGGAAAAAGGCAGTACCGGCCGTCAAATAGTCGGTCAGCGATAAAAAAAACGGCGGAGTTCAAAAAACTTCCGTCGTTGTTTTCTATATTACCTCTATTTTTTGGGGGGTAACGGCGCCCGCTCCGGCGTGGCAAGCGTGGTGGAAATCGTATTCCCGCGTTTGCCGAACGACTCAACCGGAGTAACCGTCAGCAAATATTCGGCATTCCCGTTCACAAACTCCGCCGGAATCGCCAAGGTCGGCGAATCGCTCATTTGTTCAACGCCCAAATAGAAATCGGAAAAGAACAACAGTTCTTTAGGTTCGCCCCACTTGCCGTCAGCCATACGTTCTTGCAGTGTAATGGCATACGAATGCACAAAGTCATCATGCGTGGCCGCATTGAAACTGACATTTACGGCCTTAAACGGCGTGGCGTCCACGGTAGCGGCAACTTGAGCATCAGACGCAAACTGCGGCGCACTGCGGTGTTTGGCACGGGCGTCGGTATACACAAACGACTCTTTGGCCAAGGGCAATTCCACCCGCCATAATGCGTCCGGCTTAATTTCACGTTCGCCAATCAGATTATAGCGGTGGAAATCAATATGGTCGTCAAAAACCTCCATATAAATAAACTGCACACATTTAGAGGCGTCCGGCGGAACCGAACCGTTTACCCGCCCGCCTTCCAGTTCACAATAATTTAAACTTGAGGTGCCGATTGCGGTAAAATCTTTCTGATAAATGGAGCGTTCATCCTCCAGCGCATAGTGCGAATGCCCGGAGAAATGGACGGCATTTTCATAATCCGCCAAATTTTCGGTAATAAAAGAGTGCCCCCAGCCGTCGCTGCCGTAAACGGTGTTCAAGGCGTGTTGATGGGTGGTTATAAACACCGGTTTATTCGGGTCGCGCTGTTCGGCTTCAAACATGGCTTTGTGCAGAAATTCACCGGACGCATTGCCGTAAACGCCGTTGCATTCGCCGGCCTCCGGGCTTAAACCGATAAAGTCATAGCCTTTGACCACCTTATGAGTATTGATGGATGTAATCCGCATCCCTTCGCAAAAAGTCCGCTGTGCCTGTAATGGCTCCGTGTCTTTTTTCCAATAGTCATGATTCCCCATAATGGTAATAGTTTCCGGCTGATTTTTGCCGAAAACCCGCTCCATAATCTGGTGATATTCCTGATAAACCACCTCGTTACCGTTGTCGGAAATATCTCCGGCGTAAATGAGGGCGTCAATATTTTTATCTTTTAAAAACGTTAATGCCGACTGCAGGTTTTTCTGCCCGTAATCGGTGTCAATTCCGGGGTAACTCTGCGTATCACTTACAATCCCCACCCGCAGATTCGGGCTGGACGCACAACCGGCCAATAAACCGATGGACAACATGGCAGTAAACAACTTACCATACTTTTTCATAACATTTGCTCCAAGGTTGAATTTAATTTTTGTACAATAAAGATACAAATTAGCACCTTAACCCTTAAAGTCAAGTTTTTATTATGAAAAATGATAAATTTTATTAAGCTAAAATAGTCGATAATGCAAAAGGTGATTTTTGTTGTAGACAAGGCGGCAAGTAGCGTTCGTGTACTTTAGTACATAAGCGGCGCAGCCAACGCAGTATACGACAAAAAGCACCGGAGGCTTCCAGCGGAGGCATGTTTAATGCCGGAGCGACCAGGCATAAAACATAGTTCTACGCTCAAAAACCGGCGTTTGTTTATGTGGCTTTTATAATTTAACATTTTTATTATTAACGATATAGCCGGTTTTGCATTATCGACTAAAACAGTGGCATCGCCTTTAAATCGGCGGCAATCTTCATGGGAAAAGCAATATAATTTAAGACATCTTTCTGTAAATCGATGCCGGGGGCAATTTCGGTTAAAGTAAAACCGTCTTCCAGCAAATCAAACACAGCACGTTCGGTGATAAACTTGACTTTCATATGATTCTGCCGGGCAAAATCGCCGGAAAACGAAATCTGCTGAACATCCCGCACAAATTTAGGAATCCGGCCCTCATTAATAATTTTTAACATCCCGTCCACCACTTTTACCTCCAGCCCGCCGGCGGTAAAACTGCCGGCAAAGATGACCTTTTTAGCGGTTTGCGCAATGTTCATAAACCCGCCCACTCCCGCCAGACGGCCATTGAAACGGCTGACGTTGACATTCCCGTAACGGTCGCATTCGGCCAACCCCAAAAATGCCACATCCAAGCCGCCGCCGTCATAAAAGTCAAAAATATAGTTCTGGTCAAACACCGCCTGCGGCAGGTTGGACAGGCCGAAGTTCAGCCCGGAACAGGGAATTCCACCCACCGGACCCGCCTCCACCGTCAGCGTCATCTGTTCAAACACGCCGTGTTCACGAGCTAATGCGGCAATGGTTTCCGGCAACCCGATGCCAAGATTAACCACATTGCCGTTGTCAATTTCCAGCAATGCCCGTTCCGCAATAATCCGCCGCCAGCCATGTGGAACCGGCGCCAGAGCTAATTTAGACAGGTCGCCCTGCATTAAAAATTCCGGTTTATATTCGCCCACAAAGCTGATTTGGTGATACTCTTGCGGCGCAATTACCACGGCATCCACCAGAATCCCAGGAATCACCACACTGCGTGGCGAACGGCTGTAATTTTCCACCACTTTTTCCACCTGCACAATAACTTTGCCACCCGAATTATGCACGGCCTGCGCAATGGATAAAGTGTCCGCATAAATTGGTTCGGTATCAAAATAAACATTACCGAAGCGGTCGGCACAACTCCCACGCAGTAAACCGATATGAATCGGAAAAGACTTGTAAAACAGATACTCTTTACCGCCGATGGAAATAACCTCCACCAACTCCTCGCACGTGCGGTCATTCAGCCGTCCGCCCTCCCGACGGGGGTCGACAAACGTACCCAGCCCCAGCGGAGTCAACCGCCCCGGATTGCCGGCGGCAATTTCTCTAAACAACTGGCACAAAACGCCCAACGGCAGATTATATCCTTCAATATCGCCGTCAAGCGCCATTTTTGCGAGCTTGGGAATCATATTCCAATGGCCGCCCACCGCCCGTTTAATCATGCCGGGCTGAGCCAAACGATTAAGGCCCCGCTCCTTACCGGCGCC
>CAZEHZ010000120.1:0-6306 GCA_964512385.1 uncultured Victivallaceae bacterium
GGTGCTTTTTGTCGTATACTGCGTTGGCGGCGCCGCTCATGTACTAAAGTACACTTCGCTACTTGCCGCCTTGTCTACAACCAAAATCACCTTTTGCATTATCGACTAAGTAATTCAGCTTAAAGCCAAAATTCAGGAACGTTCAAGCAGTTGAGCGTTCCTTTTTTTTATGATTTTTACAACGGGTTTTAACTGGTTAAGAGAATTTTTTACGGTAATTTTATATTTTGGATTTGCTTTATCTGAAAAGCGGTTTAATATTATATATTGTAATAATAAAACGTTTTACATAAAGGATGCAAAAAATGAATTTGACTCGGAGGGTGATTATGGCTGGAGTAAGCGGCGCAGTAATGGCCGGCATGGTGGCAACCGGTGCGGATAAACCGGCGCAGGAACGTTTTGCCAAGTGCGAACTGCATATGCACACAACTCGGTCGGACGGCAACGCCACACCGCTACAGGCGGCGCAAATCTATAATGACAAAGGCTTTAACGTTTGTATTTTTACCGATCATATTGTTGACTGGTGTTACGGCGGTTACTTTAATCCTACTGATATGTTTAATGATAAAGAACTTAACGATTATATCTCTATCCCCGGCAGTGAATTGTCCGTGGCGCTGAAAAATCGCTATGACCGCCCGATTGAAGTACATATAAATGCACTGGGTTTGGATTTCCCCATGATGCCCAGTTATACCGGCAATATTGTGGACGAAATTCGCGAAAACGTGCGGTTGTCTTGGGATGCCGGCGCCGTGGCTCAGGTTAATCACCCCAATTTTCTCTGGTCGTTCGACTATGTGGAATTAAGCCAGATTAACGACCCCTATATTTTGGAACTGGTCAATCAGGACCCCGGCTGTAACAACTACGGCGATTTGTCCCGCCCCAGTGTGGAGCAAATTTGGGATGCGTTGCTCTCTGAAGGCAAACGAGTCTACGGCTCGGCCACGGATGACACGCACTATTACTATAACTACGAACCCGCCACCAGCAGCCCCGGTTACGGCTGGGTGGTTTGCCAAGTGCCGGAACTTAATCGTACCAACATCTTAAATGCGTTGCGTTTAGGCAAATTCTACGCCTCTACCGGGCCGGAACTGGAAAGCTACTCCGTGGACGGCCGCACCATTAAAGTTAAGGTAAAACCGCAGGATAAACAGAACTTCCGCATTAAATTTATCGGCCGCTACGGGCAGATTCTGCACGATGTGGAAGGCTTGGAAGCCAGCTACACCATTAAGGGCGACGAATATTATGTGCGGGTTAGAGTCGGCGACGATGCCGAAAATACCGTGTCCGCCAGCGGCATTCCGGGGCAGGCTCTCTATTGCCAGCCGATTTTTGTAGCCGATCTGGACGCCAAAGATGCGTTTGCTCCGCAAGTTGCCGATTTTTCCGCCAAGGCCGCCAACGCCGCTTTAGCCGTGAAATTCGGCGGTGCGGCGGAAAACTTCTTAACTGTAGACGAATCCTCGGTATACAACGGCTCCAATCCCGGTTGGCGCACCGCCGGATATCTGCATAAAGGCGAAAATCTGCTGCCGGATTTAACCCCGGTTCAACAGGGTTTTGTTACCGCGGAACTCCCCGGTACCTTACAGTTTAATCTGCCTGCCGGCGGCTATAAGGCCACCTTGCTGATTGGCGAAAGCGGCGCCAGAATTTATCAACCCTCCACCATGCAGCTGGAATTGAACGGTCGCCCGGTGCTGAAGGATTTGATGACCAAAAGCGGCGATTATCAACTGCACACCTTCCAGTTCCGCTCCAACGGCGACACGCAGGAGCTGACCTTCCGTGGTCTGCCCCGCTATGAAGGCGACTTCTGCCGCAGTATCTGGAGCGCCGCCGCATTGATTATTGAGCGTGATGAAACCGCCAAAAACGTCAACAATGCGTTCTTTACCGCCGAACCGACGGTAGAACTTTCGGCCGATAATCTGGAACTGGCCGTGCCGGTAAAAGTAACCGTCCGCAGTTTCTTCCCGAACTGGAGCGAAGCCAAGCTGAACGGCAGTTTAAGTATGCCGGAAAAGATGCAGCCGTATTTTGCCGTAACCCCGGTCAAACAGGAACAAACCGCCACGCCGAACGGTACGCAATTTATTGCCGAATATGAAGTTACATTGATTAAGCCGTTTACGTTGCAAAAGAAAATGAACTCGACATTGGTGGGCGACGAATATGTTCCGGAAGTCCCGGAAGCTATTCTGTTTGCCTCCGTAACCGACACCAATACCGGCTCCGCCCAAAGCAAGCGTTTCCGTTTGCCGTTGCGTGAACCCAAGTTGAAGCTGGCGGCCACTAATCGGGATAACACCTTTAAAGTGGAACTGCTCCCCGTCAGTAACCGTACCACCAGTTGCAAACTCAATTTAACGTTGCCGGAATCATGGCAGTTAAGCCAGCCGCTCCCCGCCGAACTTACGGCGCAAAACGGCGAACCGGTGCAACTGGAATTTACCGTGAACGCCCCCGCCGATACCAATTGGACCGAAGCCGCCGCCGTGTTGAACGCCCAGATTGACGGTGCCGACTTAACGGCCATTCCGTTCCAGTTGCGGGTAAACGGTAAAATCGGCACGTTTGCCGAACCCGGCAAATATGAGGTTCCGGGCAACATTACCCGCGGCATTACCATGGTGGCGGATCTGACCGTTCCGGCCAATGACCCGGCTCACACCATGATTATGTTCCGGGCGCAGAAGTACAGCGAAGTAATGCTGTATTTAACCGCCAAAGGCGAAATCCGGGCCAAGATTGAAGACAGTATCTACAATTATCACGACCGGGTGGAAGCCTTCGGCCCGCAGTTGGAAAGCGGCAAAACCTATAAAGTGGCGTTCACTTACGACAAATATTTAGGCGGTGCATTATATGTTGACGGCCAAAAAGTTGCCGATAATTTTGGTGACTTTAACGTAGTGGATATTATGGACAATTCCGCCCCGTTGGAACTGGCCGACAGCGTAAAAAATGTAACCTTATACAACTATATGCTGACGGATGCCGAGGTTGCCGAATTAAAATAGTCAATAATACAAAAGGTGATTTTTGTTGTAGACAAGGCGGCAAGTAGCGTTCGTGTACTTTAGTACATGAGCGACGCAGCCCACGCAGTATACGACAAAAAGCACTGGAGATTTTTAAATGAGGAAAATGCAGATATTAGCCGTGGTGTTCGGCGTGTTGTTCAACTGGACAGCCGCCGCACAGAGTACCGACACTTTAACTTTTGCGTTGCTCACCGATTTGCATGTGGCTCCGGATCAACCGTCGCAAACACTTTTGGCGCAGGCGGTTGAGGAGGTCAATGCCTTAGAGGACGTAGAGTTGATGGTCGTCTCCGGCGATATCTGCAACTCCGGCACCACCAGAGAGCTTGCCGCGGTAAAAAGCGAACTGGATAAACTCCGCAAGCCTCTGCTGATGGTGCCGGGTAATCATGAAACCAACTGGAGCGACAACGCCGTTCAAACCTTCAGTCAATTATGGGGCGACGATAAGTTTTTTTATCGGCAGGGCAAATATTTGTTCCTCGGCGTAGCCTCCGGACCATATCTGAAAATGGGCGACGGCTTGATAAAAAGTGAAGATTTACAATGGCTGAAAGATACTTTGGCCGCCGAGTTTAAAGTTGGCGACCAACTGATTTTTGTCTGTCATTACCCGTTGAATCCCGATTTAAGCAATGCCGAAGATGTGCTGGAAATTCTGAAACCGTATCCGGTTCGCACCATATTGTCCGGCCATTATCATGCGATTAAATTGTTGGACGTCAACGGCATACCCAATATCGTCGGCCGGGCGGTCTCGATGCGGCATACCGACGAAAATCACCCCGGATATAATATTATCACCATAAATGAGCAGGAAGTTTGTTTATATAACAAATATCTTGGCTCCCCCCGGCCGGACACGGCGGCGATTACGGTTAAAAACGGCAAATTAAGCGAAAGCAAACGCGAAATTGTGCAGTTCCCACAAGTTGAACCCCAGCCATGCCCCCCGGAATTACGATTGTTATTGGACACCGGCAAATCTATTTTCGGCAATATTGCCGTGCATAATCAACAAATTTTTACGCCGGACTCCGATATAATCCGCTACGGTAATTTATTGGTTTATAACGACTTGCTGATTTTCGGCACCATGGACTCCACGATTTCCGCCATCCATATTGATTCCGGCGAACCGGCGTGGAGCATTCCGGCTTTAGCTCCGGTAACTTGTGCCGGAATAATTGCTGACCACACGTTATATATGGGGCTGGGCAGGCAGGATTTTGCGGCCATAAATCCGGCCACCGGAGAAATTTTATGGCGGTTTACCGGCGCCAAAGGCTCGTTTCAGGCGGCGCCGGCCGTGCGTGGCGACTTGGTGGCGTTCGGGGCGTGGGACACTAACTTATATGTACTTAACCGGCACACCGGCAAGTTGTTATGGAGTTGGAACAACAATCATGCCGCCACCGGATTTTCGCCGGGCAACGTAACCCCGGTAATCGGGCGTAAAAATCTGGCGATCGTGGCGCCGGATCGCTATTTAACGATTTTTTCTCAAGCCGACGGCACGGTATTATTGCGCACCAATCAGTATAAATTTCGGGAATCGCTGGGTCCGGCGGCCGACGGCACCCGTGCCTACGCCAAAACCATGGACGGCGAACTGGTGATTATCGATGTGGATGCCGCCAAAATCACGCAAGTCATTGATTTAGGGATAGGTTATGAACATACGCCCTGCCCGCCGCTGGAGGCGTTTGGCGATGTATTTGTCAGCAGTCGGCAAGGTGATTTACTGCGTATAAATCCGGCCACCGGCGAAATTCTGTGGCGTTACCGTTGCGGCCGCAGTGGTTTCAACCAGCTCTACGCCGCCCCCGACAACTCCGTTTACGCCGTAATGCTGGAAGGCAAAATCTACCGCATTAAACCGTAACTGTTAAAAACAGGTTCAGCTTTTTGACCAAATCATGAACGTTTGTGCATGGATTGATAGAAAAAAAACGTTTAGGCCAGTTATCATTCTCTAACAATTTTTCAGCAAAACTAATAGCTTGGCTCTGATTTGCCTGCAATAACTTATAAATATTTGGCATCGTTTCTTTATACCCATTTATTTTCTTTGGCAACAGTCGTTTTTTTAGTTCAGTTGGCGTAGTTGCTGTATTATGGAAATCAAAATGCAATAAAAGCCAAAGTTCAAAACATGGATTTGAATAGCACCATTGTAGTTTTTTAGCCTCTGCCATGGCAATAGCATTTTTAATAGCGTCAGAAGTATTATTATCATGATCAAAAACTAAGAAATAATAGTCAAAATCAGCAAATGCCGATTCCTTTTTCATCAATCGGGTCGCTTCTTTTACTAAATTCTGAACGCCGCCGCCACCTAAGCCTACGCATTTTACCTTAACATTTGTCAATGGGAAATCATTAAAATACAACCGCTCGGTTTCGCCTTCAGTAAAAATACAAAAACTATGTTTTCTTTTAGAACCTTTTTTTACTATTGCTCTTTTTTCCCACGGCTTAGTCATAAAGACACCTCCACGGGCAATAGATCTTTTATATACGGAACACCGCCAAAACAACCATGCAGATAATCTTTGACAATTTTGGAAAAATTACCGCGAATCCCGGAAAAATCGGTTAAAGACACAATTTCTGAACTTCCATCTTTTTGCTTATTGACAAACCAAATTTGGTCTCGCCTAAATTGTAATTCTGTCAATATAGACGGCGAATGTGCGGTGGCTATAATTTGAGCATTTTGTGGATTATTTTTATGAAAAATATCTAAAATTTGATTTACCAATAGCGGATGTAGTCCGGCATCTAATTCATCGATAAACAGAACTTTTCCATTTTCGATGACATCCAACAATGGCCCGGACAATGCAAAAACCTTTTTCGTACCATCAGATTCATTGTGCAGCAAATCCAACTGATAATTTTTACCGTTAATGGAATGAGTTGTTTTTACTTGTAACTCCTTATAGCCACCGGTGTTTTCAATTTCAGCTTTCTCTATTCTCTGTATTGCATTAATGCCAAAATCAGCTTTGCGGATAAATGATGAAATTTGTTGATTTTTACCCACATCATTCATAGATTTTATCGTATACGGTAAATATCTATGATAAGATTCTGTAAATAGTATTACTAAAGTTTCCGCAAACCATTTAAAAACGTTCTCACAATGACCTCCGGCAAAAATTTTTGCAGCTACAACTAAAAACAATGCGTTTTCTGGAATGGTTAATTGACTATTATTTGTAAGTTGCGTCCAAGC
>CAZEHZ010000121.1:0-6249 GCA_964512385.1 uncultured Victivallaceae bacterium
GTGAATCTAAGTATATTGTTAAGCATATTTTTGCCCGTAGGTGCTTGGCTGGTGTCTATGGTCTTAACCCGGCAGTGCATAAAATTTCTGCCGAAATGGGGCTTTATAGATATGCCGGACAGTCGCCGTGTGCATGTAAAACCGATTCCCCGCGGCGGCGGCATGGCCATTATTGCCGCCTTCTATCTGTTCAGCTTTATCACCGCTTACTTTTATGCCGGAGCCAGAGAGTATTTATGCGTTTTGGCACCGCCTTCCGCCATCATTATTCTGTGCGGATTTTTAGACGACCGCTTCTGTTTATCGGCTAAAGTCAAACTGCTGGCGCAGATTGTGGCGGCACTGCTGTTGTGGTGGTCGCCGCTGGCCGAAAACCCGCCCCGGCTGGAGTTCTTTTTCTTTGATTTGCCGGAGTGGGCATCGCCGTTTATCACGGTTTTTCTGGTGGTGGCGATTGTCAATGCATTTAATTTAATTGACGGGCTGGACGGCGTGGCGGCCGGACTCAGCATTATTTCGGCGGTTTGTCTGGGAGTGTGGGCGATAACTATTCTGCATAATCCGCCGCTGTTACTGCTGTCGCTGATATTGGCGGCGGCGTGTTTGGGCTTTTTGCGCTATAATTTCTCGCCGGCCAAGATCTTTATGGGCGATACGGGGAGTAATTTTTTAGGCTTTTTCTTTGCGGTAAGCTGTATAAACAGTATGACGGCCGAGGCGACGTCGGTAGCAATTTTAGTGCCGTTAATGGCCATCGGAGTACCGATTTTTGACGTTTTTTTGGCGTTTTGGCGGCGGCTGTTGCGGAAAATCTCTTCTCACGGACACGATAAAGGCATTATGAGTGCCGACATGGACCATTTGCATCACCGCTTGTTTGCCCAATGCCATAACCAGCGGACAACGGCCTTAATTCTGTATGCTTTAGCCGGAGTCTTCGCTTTAGCCGGGTTGTTTATGATGCTGGTAAAGCACGGCAGTGCGGCGTTGGGCTATTTTGTCATTGTGCTGGTGGCGTTTATGGCGGTAAGAAAATTGGCCACGGTGGAGATGGTGGACTCGGCCAAAATGATTTTGCGGGGCGTAAGTACGCCCAAAAGGAATCTGCTGTTTATCCTGAGTCATCCGGTGTTTGACCTGATTTGCATTATTTTAGCGTATGTTTTAGCCAATATTTTAATCAAAAAGCCGATGTTTGATCTGAAATGGAATACGGCTCCGTTCATTTTAATCATCTATTTTACCTTGGTTTTCGGGGGTATCTATAAAATCTTCTGGTTCCGCTCCAGCGTAAGGGACTATCGTTATCTGGGCGAAATGCTGTTTTTCGGTTCTCTGCTGGCGTTAATGGCCAACCGGTTGTTTGACGGCCCGTGGACGGTAACGCAGGCGGTAATCTTCTTTTTACTCACCGCATTTTTTATTTTAGGCGAGCGCATGACACTGCATTATTTTGAATCGTGGGTGGTGCGGCAGTTATTTGTGCGGCGGGCGGCATCGCAAACGCAGGTGGACAATGTGGTGATTTTCGGCGGCGGGCAGGGTTGCCGCACCTATCTGGCCTGCATGGGATATATTTATGAAGACTTGTTTAAGGTAATCGGGATTTTAGATGATGACAAAGCCCTGCACGGGCTTACCGTTTACGGTTATAAAGTTCTCGGCGGCCGGGACGAATTGGCCGAGGTGTTTGAACGGACACCATTCCAGCGCATTGTAGTAACCTCCTCCAACATCGGCAACCCGGCCATAGAGGATTTGCGCAGTTTTGCCGCCAAATATAAAATAAAAATTTACCGCTTTATCCCGGAAGCCATTGATATTACGCCAAATGAGCTAATACCGACCGGGCAAAATGAATAAATTTTTCGGCAAATTCTGCATTTTCCGGCAGATAGATAAAACTCATATCCCGCAAAATCCGCCCTTCGGCCAGCTTTTCCACCTTCAGTAAATTAAATTCACGCTCTTTTTTTATGGCTAATTCCGATATTACAGTTGCCCCGAAACCGTCGGCAACCAGGCTCTTTATCGCCTCAAAACTGCCAATCTCCACTACGTTGTTCCGCCATAGACCGTTTAACGGCAGATTGCGGACGAACTGCTCAAAATAATATCGGGTGCCGGAGCCGGACTCACGCAGCAGCAGACGCCTGCCGGACTTTAAATACTCAACTAAACTGTTTACGGCGGGCTGATTTATCCCCTGCACAAATACCAGTTCATCGGTTAAACATTTTTCATATATAAATGCATTATGGTCAAACGGCCCCTCCACCAGAGCCAGCTCCAGCCGCCGCCGTTGCAGGGCATCGGCCATAAAACGGGTGTTGCCTAACTGCATGGCCACCGAAACTTTCGATTCATGCTCCAGATACCGCTGTAGCAAGTGCGGCAAAACATACGCCCCCGCCGTCAGCGTGCCGCCAATCTGGTAATGCTTTACCGCATGAGCCGCATTATATACGGCGGCCCGGATACGCTGTTCGGCATTCCGCAACTCACCGGCCTGCTCCCGAAGCACCTCGCCGGCGGCGGTTAAGCGCACGTTTCGCCCGTCGCGTTCAAACAACGTTGAGCGCAACTCCTGCTCCAGCAGTCTGATCTGCCGGGTAACATTGGGCTGAGTCATACCCAGCGCCACGGCGGCACGGGTAAAATTACCCACCTCCGCCGCCATTAAAAAGATTTCCAAGCGTTCGTTTATCATAATAGAGAGTAATATAATCGATAAATTTTAATTATCAATAGATACAATTTAATAATTTTTAATTTTTATTTGCCGGGTTATATTATAACAAAATAACAGGAGGATGGAACCATGAATAATAAGACAACAAAAATAATGTATCTATTCGTAGCGGCGGCATTCTTTTTTGTGCCGATGCTGGACGGAACTCTGCGTAACTATGCTCCGGGGGCGGCAATTATTGCGGGCGTGGCGTTTGCCCTGATTTTCGGCAATCCTTTTGCGGAGAAAACCGGCAAATTAACGCACGCTATGCTGGCGTGGGCGATTGTCGGCATGGGGTTCGGCATGAATCTGATGCAGGTGCTAAAAGCCGGAGCCAACGGCATTATCTATACGGTAATCGGGATTACGGCAGGTTTGGCTTTAGGGATTTTCTTCGGCAAAAAACTGAAATTAAGCGACGACGCCACGCTGTTAATCAGTGCCGGCACGTCGATTTGCGGCGGTTCGGCAATTGCGGCGGTGGCGCCGGTGTTAAAGGCAAAGGCGGCGGATGTGGCGTTGGCCACGGCTACGGTTTTTCTGCTGAATGCGGTGGCGTTGCTGATTTTCCCCATAATCGGGCATGCGCTGAACTTTACGGAAACGCAGTTCGGCTACTGGGCGGCGCTGGCGATTCACGACACCTCCAGCGTAGTGGGTGCCGCAATGCAATACGGCCCGACGGCGCTGGAAGTAGGCACGACCGTAAAGTTGGCACGGGCATTGTGGATAGTTCCGGTGGCGTTGTTTGTGGCGTTCTATATTGGCCGCAAGCGTGGCGACGGCCAGCGGGCAAAAATACGGGTGCCGTGGTTTATACCGGGCTTTATTTTAGCGGCGGCGATCGTAACTTGGATTCCGGCGTTACAGACGACCGGCGGTTACTTGAAAGAGTTGTCCAAATACCTGATGATTCTAACCTTGTTTGTCATCGGCACGAACATCAGCAAGGACAAAATTTCCGAATTAGGCATAAAGCCGATTCTGCACGGCGTAATTTTGTGGGTGATTCTCGCCACCATATGGGCCGCGGCCATATATACCGGACTGGTGCGTTGCGAAATTTGATTTTCCGTTTTTATGTTACGTTTTGTTTTTTCGGCGTAGCCCGACCGCCTAAAAGCCATCGGTTTAAATAGCGGTTTTTAGCCATTAACTTGTTGGCATACCAGCCAAACAGCAGAATTATTATGGACTCGGCGGCCACTAATAAAAGGTTGATTTGCGTAACTTTATCGCAAATTAACGGCATAATCATGTTGGCATACCAGGAAATTATGTACAGCAACAGCGACAACGGCCCCAGTTTTATCGCCCAATTAAGCCAGTTTGCCCGCTTAACGTAAATATTTTTTATACTCCAAATCACGGCTCCGCTCCCGGCCAGGCCAATCAGCACCCGATAAAGATCATGCCCAAGCTGTCGTAGCGGCGCCGGATTGCCCAACAGGGTAAACTGGCTGGTATAAATATAGTCTTCATAGCGATAAAAATACAACATTCCGCCAAAAATCGCCCATATAGCCACACCGAAGCAAAGATTTTTCCGCCCGGCCAGTTCCGGCCAAAACGACGTTGCAACATTGCCGCGCCAATAAGCCAGGACGAAAAACGGAAACATGAATTTATAGAGATAAAAGTTAAAATTGTCCGTAATAAAAAAACTGCTCAGAAAAATTATCCCGTACACCGGCAGACAATCCTTAAAAAATTTTCGCACCACCACTACTGCCAAAGAGCAGAAAAATACCGCCCATAAAAACCATAAGGCCAGAAAATAATTCCGATATATCAGCTTAGCCCAAGCCGTTACCGAGGTTAAATTAATGGCCGCCACGCCTTCGCCGCCGCAAGTCTGCACCACTAAACATAGCGTTTGCCAAACAAAAACCGGCACTAACAAACTAAAAATTTGCTTGCGTATCACTTCCGGCGTACCGTATCGGTTTACCGTGCCGGCGAATAAAAAGCCGCTGACCAGCATAAACAGCGGCATGTGAAAACTATAGATAAATTTATAGAGCCAATAGTTAAAAAACTCCTGATTTACCAGCACGCGGTCGCCGCTGCCGTACTGAATTACATGCCCCGCCACCACTAAAATAATGGCCACGCCCTTAAGTGCATCTAAAAACAAGTCCCGTCCGCCGGTATTTATTGCCGCCATAACAATTTTCCTCAGTTAATTTTGCTCTATTTTCCGCATTACTCTGCAGGGATTCCCCACGGCTACAACGTTGGCCGGGATATCTTTGGTAACTACACTGCCGGCGCCGATTACTGAATTTTCGCCAATTGTAACTCCCGGCAACACAATGACTCCGGCACCCAGCCAGACATTTTTGCCAATATAAATCGGCTTATTAAACTGAGCCACCTGCAGACGCAATTCCGGACTTACCGGATGCCCGGCGGTGGCCAGAACGACATTCGGGCCAATCATCACGTTATCGCCGATAAAAATATCGGTATCATCCACCAACGTTAAATTAAAATTGGCATAAACATTGTTGCCCAAGTGGGTATTACAGCCCCAGTTAGCGTGCAACGGCGGTTCGATATAGCAATTCTCGCCGACTTCGGCTAAATAGCGTTTTAAAATCTCCCGACGTTCGGCTTGCTGCAACGGGCGGGTATGATTAAAATCATATAGAACTTCCAGCGTGGCCAACTGCTTGGCAAACAGCTCCGGCGAATTGCACGTATAAATTTCGCCGGACTTCATTTTTTCCCATACATCCATTTTAAGCTCCTATTTCTGAGGGTTCAGCACCGCAAAAATTCTGGTGGACGGCAAAGCGCCTTCACGCAGAATTTTAACCGGTTCAGCCACGGTGTTTACTACGGTGGAGGCCAACGAATCAGGCGGTAAAGCGCCGCCGTCAATAACCAAATCCGGGGTGCCGTTCAGGGTGGCCAACGCCATTTGCACACTTAACGCCGCCGGAGTGCCGGACAAGTTGGCACTGGTGGAGGCCAACGGATACGGCAGATGCTTCAGCAAGGCAAGCACCAAAGGATGATCCGGCACACGAACCCCAACGGTGCCGCCGTTTTGAGCCGGGGTAATAATGGTGATGCCGCCGGGGGTAAAATGTTGAAACAGGAGTTTAGCGGCCGGATTCAGAACGGCGCCGAAATTTTGAGCCGCCGCCGCAGAGTCGGCAAACATGGCTAAAAGTTTATTGTGGTCACGCAGTTTAAGCTGATAAATTTTTTCACGAGCGGTGGCGGAGTCCCAGCGGCAGACCAAACCATATACGGTTTCGGTGGGGAGTAAAATTACGCCGTGATGGTCTAAAACATTTTTGCATTCCAAGAGAAGGTCCACTAAGTTGTCATCGGGAAAGATAAAAGTTTTCATTGCCACTCGCCAAAGTGAAATAGGATTAAAATTTGATAAAATAAATCAGTAAAACTGAAACTTCCATTACATTGCAGAACACTTGCCGATTGTAACCCTGCGGTTGCTTTACTGTAACCCTGCGGATTGCTCTATTCTTACAACCTGCGGT
>CAZEHZ010000122.1:0-6086 GCA_964512385.1 uncultured Victivallaceae bacterium
CCGGTACCGATAAAACCCCAGTTTACCATGATAATTCTCCAGATAATTATATTGATCTTACGGGAATACTATACACTATAAAAAGATGTTGTCCAGTGTTTTTTGCAGATAAACAGAAAATTATATTTGATAAGTCAGCCGGTTTTTGCTATAAAAAAGAGCCTGTCCGGTTCAGGGGGGGGGGAGAAAACCGGACAGGCGGGGGGAATTTTGTAATAATAATATAGTAGTTAAAAAGCAAAATGCAAACTAAAACGTAATAAAAAATCAAATTTTTTTACGTTTTAGTTTCCAGCTAACATCTGTTCAATATCCACCTCCGGCGTGGTTATTACTTTTACGTTGAATTCTTTTACCAGTATCGTTAAAACGTTTGGCGATATAAATGCCGGCAAGGTGGGGCCTAAACGAATATCCTTAAAGCCTAACGCCAATAACGCCAGTAATACCGCCACGGCTTTCTGTTCATACCAGGCAATATTAAACGATAACGGCAAGTCATTGATGTCCGCCAATTTAAATGCTTCTTTCAGCATAATTGCAGCTACGGCCAGCGAATATGAGTCGTTACACTGCCCGGCGTCCAGCACGCGTGGAATGCCGTTTATGTCGCCCAAATTCAACTTGTTGTAGCGATATTTGGCACATCCGGCGGTAAGAATAACGGTATCCGGCGGCAGTTTTTCCGCTACGTGTGTATAATAGTTTCTGGAGGGTTGACGGCCGTCGCATCCGGCCATAACGATAAAGCGTTTGATGGCACCGGATTTTACCGCTTCGATAATTTGCGGCAGTAACGCCTTGATTTGCCGATGTCCAAAGCCGCCGACAATTTGGGTATCGTCCAGTAATTCCGGCGGCTTGCACCGTTTGGCCAATTCGATAAGCGGCGAAAAGTCTTTCATACAGCCGCTGTGCCGTTCCGGAATATGGCGAACTCCGGGGTATCCGGCCTGACCGGTGGTAAAAATGCGCTGTCGATAAGACTCTTTTATCGGCACAATACAGTTGGTGGTCATTAATATTGGACCGTTAAATTTTTCAAACTCAACTGCCTGCTTGTGCCATGCATTGCCGTAATTACTGCGCAAATGCTTAAATTGTTTTAGTTTAGGATAATAATGCGCCGGAAGCATTTCGCTGTGCGTATAAATATCAATATTTAAATTGCGAGTCTGCTCTAAAAGCTCATACAAATCCAGCAAATCGTGGCCGGAGACCAGAATGCCCGGATTGGTGCCGACTCCGGTGGCTACGGAGGTGATTTGAGTTGCGCCAAAATAGTCAAAATTGGCATTATCCAAAAGTTTCATCGCCTCCGCCGCGGTATCGCCGCATTGGATTACCAGCGACAATAATTTGTCTTTGGCCAAATCCTGCGTGGTGGCGGCCAAGGCCTGAAGTACAAAAGCGTAAATTGCCAAGTCTTCCATACCCAGCACCGCCGCATGAGAAGTATAGGCGGACAGCCCTTTTACACCGTAAATCAATAACTCCCTAAGCGAACGGATATCGGGGTCATCAGTGGCTAATACGCCCGGCATAACCTCTTCGTGGCGACCGTTCAGCAGTTCAATAGCTTCGGCAATGCGTTGTTGCAGGGCTGAGCCGTCAAAATTCGCATTAGTGATGGTCATAAACAGCGAATCAACGGTAAAGCGCCCCAGTTTTTCCAAATTCCCGCCGTCATTCAAATAGACCACGGCTAACTCTTTTAAACGTCGCAGCAGTTCATCCTGTAAATTAGCGATTTCGGCACTTTTACCGCATACTCCGCGTTCGGTACAGCCCTGATTGTGCATGGTTTCCTGACATTGAAAACAAAACATACTCATAATATACTCCTCCCTGGTTATTATAAACTGTAATAATAAGACAAGAGGTATATTCCGGTTTGTTCCAAAAATAAAAAAAGACCGCCAAAAAACTGCGGTCTTTCATGTTAAAAACAGAGATATGGTTATTTCTTAGGTGCAATATCTTCCGCCAAGCCTAATTTACCATTCATCCATTTCATTCGGAATTCGGTGTAGCCGGGGTCAAAATCATGCCCCATTAACGGCGACTGCCAAATGGCTTTCGGCGTATTTAAAGTGTTGTACGCCGCAAATACGGCTCCGGGGGGGCAAGTGGAGTCTAAGAGTCCTACGCAAATTATTACCGGGCATTTGATGTGCCGGGCAAAATTTACGGCATCATAATATTGCATCATTTCGGCATTGGCCGCCGAGGTGATTACGTCCGGTTTTGCCGTAACCGGCCAGCCCGGAGAGCCGCCGCGGTTGTTGGCCGCATAGTCACAAAACGCCGGTACGTTCATCGCCGCGGCCGTAACAATGTCATTATTCAGCGCAGTGGTGGCGTAGGTCATGGCGCCGCCCTGACTGGAACCGTACATAACAAACTCTTTACCGTTCCATTGCGGCAGTCCGGTTAAAAACTTTACGCCGCGGCATAAGCCTAAAATGGTGCGATAATAGTAATAATCTTCCCGATCCGGCATGCCGATGTACATATAAAGGCCGTCTTTGTTCAATTCATCATATTTGGCCTGCGCCGTAGCGTCTTCCACCTCAAACGCATGAACATTTAAGGTCATTTGAATTACCTTGTCTACCGGAAATTCGGTAGGTACACTGGTATAACCCGGCCCGGCACCCGGTACGGTGAACATAATCGGATATTTGCCCGGTGCTTTGGGGACGGACAAAAAGCCGTACATGCGGGTATTGTTGATATTGGCAATACTGACTTTGTAATAATTGGCCAAATCCGAAGATTTTTCCGGCACCAGCACCATTTCGGCATCTAACGGCAACTTTAACGCTTCGGCCTTGGCGTTCTGCCAAAACTCTTCAAAATCGCTTGGCAAGGTCTGACCGGGTTGAATAGCTTCGGGGGAGAATCCGGCCATTATCTGCTTAGTCACGGTCTCTCCGGCCCGTTCCACGGTGGCTTTACAACGCAGAAATCCCGGAGTATCCAATTTGCGGCTGATGCTGACCGGTTTATCGGTTACGACTTGTTCTACCGTTTCAAACGGCGCATTAAATTCGTTGGCAAATTCAATTTTCACGATGTCGCCGTCATTCAACGGCTCGCCGTCGGGGTTGGTTACCGAAATAATAAAAGTGGCTTGTTCGCCTAATTGGTACAGTGGTTTTTCGGCACGGTCGGTTACGATATCCACCTTAAATGTCGGAGCCGCATACATGTTTACCCCAAACAGCAACATGCCGCCGGCCACCAGATTACTCATTTTCATATAACTCCCTTTAATCGTATAAAATTTTTTGTTGGTTTCTTACTAATTATACATTGAAAAACCGATTTTGCAAGTTAAGTTATCGATAAGCAGATTGAAATAAGCCAAAAAAGGAGAATAAAAAAGATGTTTGCCTGGAAAATCCGTGGAATTGACCCATCGGGAAAGTCATTTGAATTAGGTGGAGATTCGCTTCCGGCGCAACCGCTGTCCGGCACCGATTTTGCGGTGGACTGTGTAACGGACGGCGATAACTGGGAACGGCTGACTTATAAAAATCTGCCTGCCGGTTATGTAGTTACCGATGTGGTGTATCCGGCAATTTCAACGCCGCTGACTCCGCAGACCGCCGTTTTACTGCCGGAAAGTCAGGGCATGCTGATTACCGACTTAATGACGCATCCGGCATTTACGTTTAAGCCGGAAGATACCGACTATATTTTTGAAACCCGCTTCCGGGCGATGAAGTTTGCCGCCTTGTTAGAGCCTGCCGGCAATACGTTTTTAGCCATAAATGATGATAACTGCTATGCCAAAGCCGGGGATATTTATCGCTCTGCCGACCGGAAGACGTTGTTTTTTGATGTTATTACCGCCGTACCGCAAGACGGTGCAAGCAACTATATTATGCCGTTTGGCCTGAAAATGGTGTCGTTTACCGGCGACTGGTTTGCGGCGGCGGAGCTTTATAAGCAGATATTCCCCGTCTCCGCCGGACGGTTGCCGCGGAAAAATGATAAAATACGGGATATCGGTATATGGCTGTGGAACCGGGACCAGGCGGCGAACGTGATTCCGCCGGCGGAACAGCTGCAGATAGACTCCGGAGTGCCGGTGGCGTTAGACTGGTATTGGTACCATGCGCATCCATACGATACGCATTACCCGGATTTTTATCCGCCTCGTGAAGGTGTGGAGAAGTTCACCGCATCGCTGAAATACCTTAATGAAAAAGGTATTTTCACCCATGTTTACGTAAATGGATTTTTATGGGATATGGAAAATGAGGACTGGAATCCTGGCGGCTGTGACGGCGTGATTATGGATAAAGACGGTAAAATGATCAGTACCGCATTTAACGTGTTTATGAACCGCCAGATGGCTTATATGTGCGGCGAGGCTTCGGAACATCATCAAAAATTGATTTCTCAAATAAAACTTCTGGCCGACTGCGGACTGGATGGCATTTATATCGACATGATTGGTTGCGCCACTATGCAGTTCTGCTACAATCCGGCGCATAAACACGCCCCCGGCGGCGGGTGTTACATGGCAGACGGCTATCGGAAAATGTTACGCCAACTCCACGACGAACGCCCGGATTTGTATTTGTCTACCGAAGACTGCAACGAAACGTACATGAATTACGTGGACTCCGTGATTTGTGTAATGGCCACCAGCGGTGAACGTTACAGCGTAATTCCGCCGTTCTCATACGTGCCGTTTTTCTCGGCCGTGCATCATGGCGACTTGATTGTTTACGGCTCCAGTGCACATATTGACGGCGTGCCGCCGTATGACAGCAAATGGCCGCAAGAAGGCAAGTGGAAAAAAGAGGAAGACTGGAACCATATTGCACCGGAACAGTTTTATGTAGAACTGGGTCGTTCGCTGATTTGGGGTCAACAGCCGATGGTGGCCAACTTGCGGCCGGAACATTTGACCAATCCGGCCTTACGGGAGCGTTATGAATTTATCTGCAAAACGGCAAAATTCTATCACCGTAACCGCAACTGGCTGCTGGACGGCCGGATGCTGCATCCGGGAACGCTGGAAACCACTCAGATTACGGCTCGTTTCGTGGTACGCTATATTTTCACTAAAGAGGGAACCTATAAGGTGGTGGAACGCCAAATGCCGGCCATTATGCACTCTAATTGGGTGGACGCCGCCGGAAAACGGGTAATGGCGGCACTGAATATTACCGACGTTGAGCAGAGTTTCCGCTTAACCGGTAAGGACTATGCCGAAGTTTCCGGAACCGTACCGGCGCATAGTTATAAGTTGTTTGATTTATAAGGCTGTTGGGTTTATCACGGTGATAAATAGCCGTGATAAACCAAAAAATTAAGTTTACTGAAAACTTATTTGGTGATAACTTTTAAGCCGATAATACCGCCGGTAATCATAAGAATACATAGGATTCTTCCGGCGGAGGCGGCGTCACCAAACAGGATAATTCCGGCAATTACGGTACCGATTGCCCCGATACCCGTCCAGATGGCGTAAGCGGTTCCCAGCGGCAGGGTTTTGATGGCCGCCGCCAGCAGTATCACACTTATCAACATAAATATAACGGTAACGGCCGAAGGCCAGAATTTAGTGAATCCGTTTGAATATTTCATACCGACCGCCCAGCCGATTTCGCATATTCCGGCTAACAATAAATAAATCCAACTCATTATAATTTCCTCCATTTTGAGTGGATAATATAGCATGTTAAAAAAAAATGTCAAAAAAGTAACGTTTTTTATTGTATATCCTATTAAAATGTATTGTAAACGGCTAATTGTAATGTTATAGTATTGTGTTTATGTTAATTATAACATTGGTACTGGGATGAATTTTATAGAAACGGATTATTCACTAAACGAGTATGGCGTGGCCGCAGTTGCAATCATTGGCATATTGGCGGCCGCATGTGTGCTTTTATGGCGGAAATTAAAATCAGCTAAAAAGATAATCACTGAATTGCAAAATGCCGCTGTCGGCCGTGTTGATATTACGGCGGAACAACTTTCTTTACTGAAAATGGATGCCGAATTACAACATCTGATTATCGACCGGTTGCCGATTCCGCTGATCTTGGTGGATAAAGACT
>CAZEHZ010000123.1:0-5868 GCA_964512385.1 uncultured Victivallaceae bacterium
CAACATCTGATTATCGACCGGTTGCCGATTCCGCTGATCTTGGTGGATAAAGACTTATCAATTCTACAGTGTAACAGGAAAACTCTTCAGCAGTGTGGACTCTCCAGCGGGGAATGCCGGAAAAAAAGATATTGCCATAACATATTTTGCGGTAAAAATGAGTTGGAACGCAATAAGGATTGTCTCGCATTAAAGGCATTTTTCACCGGAAAGGCTTGTTCGGAAGAACGCAAATTGTTCGGCCGGGATATGCTGATTACTGCGGTGCCGATAAGTTTGGGCGAAACGGTAAAATATGTGCTGGAGTGTGCCGTAGACTTGACTAAGATGAACGAAAGTAAAGAGCAGTTGCGGGCGGCGGCCGAAGACGCTAATCAGGCGGCACGGGCCAAAAGCATGTTTTTAGCCACGATAAGTCATGAGTTGCGCACTCCGCTGAATGCGGTAATCGGTTTTTCGGAACTGCTGCAGGCGGGCGGTATGACGGAACAAGAACGCAATGAGGCGATTGCCGCTATTAATATTGCCGGAAACACGTTGCTGGCTCTGATAAATGATGTGCTGGATTTATCCAAGCTGGAAGCCGGGCAGATGAAGATATTTAAAACCAAATTAAACCTGAATAGATTGGCGGAAGAGTTAAAAACAATTTTCTCCTGTCGGTTTAATGCGGGAGTAACGGCCGAATATCATATCCCCGATAACCTACCCTGCTTGTGGATAGATGGATTGCGTCTGCGGCAGATATTGCTGAATTTAATCAGTAATGCCGCCAAATTCACGGTGGAGGGGCAGGTGGATATTTCTGTGGAATTTACTCCCGTTAATGCCGAATACGGCACGATAACTTTTGCTGTTAAAGATACCGGCGTAGGAATTGCCGCCGATAATTTGGACCGCATATTTGAACCGTTTGTACAGGGGCGTAATTCAAATACTCAACAAATTCAGGGTACCGGGCTGGGTTTGCCGATTTGCCGGCGGCTTGCTGCTCAAATGGGCGGAACAGTAATGGTGAACAGTAAGGAAAATGTCGGCAGTTGTTTTACTTTTATTCTGGCCAATGTGAAATATGAGGAAAATTCAGGTGAAATTGAACCGGAGTTGAACCAAAGTTACAAATTACACAGTAAAGTTCTGGTGGTGGATGATGTGCCGATAAATTTGACGGTGCTGGAAGCAATGCTGAATAAATTGGATTTAACAGTATATAAAGCCTCGAACGGCATTGATGCATTAATGGCAGTCGGTGAAATTCAGCCGGATATTATTCTTACCGATATGTGGATGCCGGAGATGAACGGCGATGAGTTGGCACGGAAAATTCGCCAAAACTGCCGGAATAAACATGTTAAAATCGTTGCCGTTACCGCCGATGCCGAAGCCGGAGGAAATTTTGAACCCGGATTGTTTAACGGCGTACTCCTGAAACCTATTACACTTAATAAATTACAAAAAATGATTGCAGTATTGGAAAATGATTGCACCTCCTCTAACTTGGGGGGGGGGGCATTACGTAACTACTTTATGATAAACGACTTGCAAATAAAGGTTGATTTATGATTCTTTGCCGTAGACCAATTGTATTATTAATTTTACTTAATATATTATTTATAAACAGTATTCTGTTTGCCGCCGGGCAGACCAAAATACTGGTAGTTTCGTCTTTTCATTCCGGGCATAAGTGGACTGCTGAGGTGCGGGAACAAATAGACAAGGCGTTTGTATTAAACGTTAATCCGCTGGTGGTGGATTATCTGGAACTGAACAGCGTGCGGAATCGTACCGGTAATTATGAGGAAAAGTTTACCGCATATCTGCCGCGGTTGCAGCGTGGCGACTACTCCATGGTGGTGGCGTTGCTTGATGATGCGGTAACTTTGCTGATGAATCATTATAATGAATTGCCTGCCGATTTGCCGATAGTAGTTTGCTATCATGCCGATGTTCCGGCGGATTTTCAACAACAATATCCCAATATAACCGGGATAATCAATCCGTTTCCGGTACAAAAAATCATTGACATCGCCGCAGAAATATTGCCCGATGCCGCCGAAGTAGCGGTAATCAGCGACAGTTTTCCATCCGGAGAGCAAATAAACAATGCCATTAAAAACGGTAAACTGGTTTGGCCGGGCAAACAGATTATCTCCATAAATGACCGGGAGTATTCAACCGATGAAATGCTGAAAAAAGTGAGAGCTTTACCGGAACACTCGGTGGTGATTTTCACGCCGTGGCGTAATTTTTTGCGTGATGGCTATGCGGCAATGGAGAGCGTGGGCATAGAATTGTCTAACAACGGCAAGCTACCTTATTTGGTGGTTACTGATACGTTATTCGGCTTTGGCGCTCTGGCCGGTGTGGTGGAGCCGGGCAGTGAAACCGGCGATAAACTTGCTATGATTATGGATGAAGTGTTAAGCGGAACCCCGCCGGAACAGGTGCCGATTAGTGATTTCCCAACTCAAGTTATGACGGATATGGCAGAAATAACCAACCATGATATCAGTTTGTCGTCATTTCCGGCCGGCACCCGGTTGTATAATAATCAAAAATGGCCGGATGGTTATAATTCCAGATTGCTGTGGTTGCTTGCCGGTGTTGTCATTATTATAACCGGTGCGGCAATGTGGTATTTATTAGAGCGGAAACGCCGGAATAAGATGATTGAAAAAGCGGCTTTAACCCTCAAGTCGCTATCCGGCCGGTATGAAAAAAGCATGGATATTTTAGGAAAAACCTTAAATGGCACGATTATTATTACCGATGAAAATGGGGCGATAAAGCAAATCTGCGGCAATGCGGTAAAACTTTTCGGTCTTACCGAGCCGAATAATTTTTGCGGAATGCAAATCAATCAAACGTTGAATTGCCATGAAAAAACGGAGTCGGATTTGATTTTAGCCTTGATTAAGCAGGTACATAAAACCGGCGCCGCACAAACTCTGCCCGGCAAGATAAGCAGTATTGATGCGGCCGGGAATAAGCATTTGCTAAAAGCGGAAGCACAGCTTTTAACCCCGGCAGAGGTTATGTTGATCTTTTTTGAGGCCGGCGAAAATGAGAAAAAGTCATTTTTAATTCATCGCTTGGCCGCCGTTAAGCAGTTGACGGATAAAATTGTCGACTTGGGCTATATGGAGATTGACGATGAAGGTATTTTACTGGCCGACAGTTTTTCGGCCAAAACCAAATTGAACGTGGAACGTGGCAAAATAGTTGATTTTAATCAGATTTTTCACGGCAAGAATCTGATTCGCTTTAACTGCAGTTGGTCGGCGTTGCTCAGCGGTAAGGTGGATTTTATCGATATGAAAGGTCTAAACTCCGGGACTGAAACGTATGATTTTAGAGCGGAGCCGCTATATAACAGTGTTACCGAAAAGAAAAGTTATCTATGCGTTATTCATAATGTAACCAGTTGCATAAATTGGGCGGAACGAGCCAATAAAACCGATGCCGTGCTGAATAAATTATTGGATCTGCTGCCTTGGTATGTTATAATTAAAGAGTATGGAACCGATGGAAAAATTTTGGCGGTTAATAAGGCGTTTTGTCAATATGCCGACCGTCCGGAATTAGAATTGCTTAACCGGCCGCTGTCGTGTTGTCTGCCGCCGGAAACGGTGAACACGCTGGTCGACGCCGATGATGCTTTGCAAACGCCCGGCGCCATTATAAAGCGTACTGAAAATGTAACCGGCATAAATGGAGTTCCGGCCATTTGGCAAATAATCAGCGGTTGTTTGCCGCTGAAAACCGATACTCAAAACCAAATTCTGATTATTCAAAATGTGGAGGCGTTGGAAGAATATCGCAGTCGCAGCGAAGATTTGGCGGAATTGCTGGAAAAGATTTTTGACAGTTTGCCGCTCGGCTCTTTCTTGAAAGATGCCGATAATGAGTTCCGTTATCTATTCTGGAATACGGAAATGACCAATATTTTCAGTTTAAAACGTGAAAACATGTTAGTGCATAACGATAATGAGATTGATACGTTAAGAGCTAAGGCCGCTGAATTTTTACGGCAGGACCAAACCGCCATGCAGAATGATTTGCCGCATTGCTTCAGTGCCGAATTAATCAATGCCGCCGGCGACAAGTCGGTCTGGAATATTTGTAAACGCAGTATCACATTAAACTCCGGTAAACGCTATTTATTGGGTACTTTATTGAATATGTCTACTCAGCTGGGTTTGGAAAATCAGTTGCGAAAAACCGTGGAAGAGCAAACCGAATTGCTGAAAAATGAACAGATTTATAACCGTTGTTTGCATTACATCAGCATGGAACCGGATTTAGTAACCGCCGTAAACAAAAGTTTGCCGGAAATTGGCTTGGCCTGCCATGCCGACCGCTGTTTTTTGATGTGCATGAAGCCAAAATTTGATTTTGCCGATGCTAATTTTGAATGGACCGCGCCGGAAATCGATTCCCAGGCTGATATCTGGGTTAAAATGGATAAGATGCAAATGGGCATTATTAGCGATAAGTTATGCAAAAATGAAGCGTTTATTGTGCATGATGTCGTTAATGACCCGCAATTAACCGCCATATTCAACCAATGCTGCGGTAAACGTAATGATGTTAAAAGTCTGTTACTGCAACCGATTTTTGAAGATGGCGTATTCTGGGGAGTTTTGGGATTTGTGCGGGTAAAGCAAGCCGGCGAGATTACTAAATTTGAACAGGACTTGATATATAATTGCAGTAATCTGTTTTTGTTGGCTCTTCGCCATTATCGCCAGCAGTTGCGAATGGATGACTTGATTTATATGCGGAATATGATTTTTGAAAACATCCGGGTGCCGATAATTTTATTTGATAATAAACAGAATTTAATTTATGCCAATAGTGCCGCCGGGCAAATGGCTCAAATGCGGGTGGAGGATATTGCCAAAAAGAAGTGTTATGAGTGTTTTTGTCTGGAAAGCGGGGTGCCGGATTATTGCCCATGTAAAAATACGTTAAAAACCGGCAAATCGTCGTCGGTGGTATTGACGTTGCACGGCAGAATTTCCCGAATGATTTCCGATGCCGTGCTGGATGAGCATGGCGAAATTAAGTATATATTGGAGTCTGGGGCAGATATTACGGAAATAAAAGAAAATAACCGTAAATTGCGTGAGGCTATGGAGTTGGCTCAGGCGTCCGACCGGGCAAAGAGTGATTTTATTTCTACAATGAATCATGAATTGCGTACTCCGTTGAATGCCGTGGTGGGATTTTCTGAATTACTGATGCAGTCCAATGTGGATTTGGAAGAACAGCAGGATTATTTGGCAGCTATCCATTACTCCGGGATATCTTTGCTGCAACTGGTGAATGACATATTGGATTTGTCCAAAACCTCGTCGGAGGAGTTGCAATTACGGGTGCGGCGTAATGGAATTGGTGAGTTATTAGGAGATTTATTAAAGAGTACCCGGCGTAAATGTGCGGAAAAGAAGCTGGAATTTGTGGTTGATTTTGAGTCTGATTTGCCCACGGTGTATATTGATGATAAGCGTTTTGTGCAGATTATTGAAAATTTATTGGATAATGCGTTAAAGTTCACCGAACATGGTAAAATCGAAATATCGGTTAGTTTCTCCTATATTACGGAGCAGTCCGGAACGTTAAAAATTGCCGTAAAAGATACCGGAATTGGAATAAAACCGGAATTTTTGCCGAAAGTGTTTGAACCGTTCACCAGAGATGAAGAGGTGAGCGGCAGTAAAGCGTATCAAGGTTCCGGGCTGGGGTTAAGCATAACCAAACACTTGGTTCAGGCATTGCGTGGAGAGATTTTGGTGGACAGTCGGGAAAACGAAGGCAGTTGTTTTACCATAATTTTTGCCGGAATAAAATATGAAAGATAAACCC
>CAZEHZ010000124.1:0-5834 GCA_964512385.1 uncultured Victivallaceae bacterium
ATGCTCGACAATAGATATGAAATACTTGAGGTCATCGGTACCGGCGGCATGGCCGGAATTATGGCTGTTGCGATGAAAAAGTTAAGTAATTGCCAAATCTCCGCAGTTGTCGGCACTAATCAGGCCAAAGCCAAAACCTTTGCCGATAATTTCCGCATACCGTTTTATACAGATCAAATTTCTCAAGTTCTGCAAATGCCGCAAATCGACTTGATTTATGTAGCTACTCAGCATCCGTTTCATTTTCAAATTGCCAAAGCCGCATTACAGAATAATAAACACGTTTTATGTGAAAAACCCATGACGATGCGCCCGGAGGAAAACGTTGAATTAAACACTATAGCCCAAGCTAATAATGTACTGCTTTTAGAGGGTTACATGTACCGTTTTCATCCGCAAACTAAATTATTGGTGGATCTTTTACAGCAAAATGTGATCGGACAGGTTCACACCATCGTTTGCGGATACAGCGGTTGTACAGCGTTTAACCCGCAATTCAGACTGTTTAATCCGGCGGTTGGCGGCGGCTCGATTTGGGATGTGGGCGGCTATCCGGTCTCCTCGGTAGGTCTGATTATGGCGGCCTTGAATAACAACACTCCGCAAGCACCGCTGCAAATGGCGGCGGCCGGCATTTTAGCGGAAAACGGTGTGGATATAAATTCATCGTTGACGCTGATATATCCGAATCAAATTATTGCCCGGTTAAACTGCGGTGCGCTGGCCAGAGAAGAGAATAAATTAACCATCTACGGCACTGAGGGCCGCTTGATTGTGCCGGAACCGTGGATGTATAATCGTACCGAACCCCGCAACGGTCATATTATAAAAATATCTTCTAACGGCGAGGAAGAGATTTTTCAGACGGCGGCAACTCAAACCAGTTTTACGGCAGAAGCAGATCAAATTTCGCAATATTTATCCGGCAACCATGCCGATTTACTGCAATTTCCGGTAATGACTCCGGCGGAAAGTGTGATACAGAACACCATTTTAACCGACTGGGTAAAAGCCGTAGGCGGCATTACCGCCGATAAATGTCAGGGCTGAAATATGACAAATCCACACCGAAAATTCACCTTTGTGGAGTTGCGTTTGCCACTATATGATTGTTACTTGGTTTTCCGGCCGTAATATATTAACAATATAATGGCACAGATGAAAGACAACGGGCTTAGCAACAAGGCATAACGCAGAGTAAACAAGTCGGCGAACGCCCCTACCCCTAAAAACAGCAGTCCGGCGACACCCCAAGTTCCACCGACAATCAAGCCCATTCGGGTGCCTAACGCCGGGCCGTTGGCGGCGGTGCGGCATAAGGTAACCAGTTGCGGAAATCCGGCGCCAACCAAGACGCCCGATATCAACGCCAGCGGCAACCACCACATCGAACGCTCGGCACCGACAATATACAATATCATAATTGGCACGCCGGCCATAATCTGATATTTTATCAATTTTACCACCGGAAAACGCTTAATCAATACACTGCTGGTATATAATGCCGACAGCCCCGCCCCTAATCCGAACAACATGGCACTCAACCCGCTGAACAACAACGAGAACTGCGCCAATCGCAAATACGTGGGCAACAACCCGCTGACAATCATACAGCCGGTATTGATAAACACCGCCAATAGGAAAATCTCCCAAAACGTCAATGGCGACTGCGGAACGGCAACTTGCACTTTTCTTGGTTTCTTGTCCGCTTGTCCCATCGCCAATTTGACTCTGGCCTGCTGAAACAGATACAATAACGGTAATACAATAATCAGCAGAAGCAGTAGCCCCTTAAGCCCCATAAGTTCCACCAATACACTGCTGACCAACGGCCCGCAGGAACAACCCAGAAATCCGGCCAGCATGAAAACCGAGGTGGCCACCGGCGGCGCAATGGCACTGTTATCCACCGCACATACCCCACGCAAGCCCTCCGGATGAACCAGTGCCACCCCGAACCCGGTCAACATCATCAATAACAACAGCCAATAAATTGCACCGCTCGATACCGGCACAAAACCAATCAGGCAGATAATGCCGGTTAAGAGCAACCCCATTTGAATAAACAATGGTTTCTTCTGTTCGCTACGCAGACCGCCTACCATCAGTTGCAGGCCGTTGCAAGAAAATCCTAATACGGCAATCAGCAGACTGCCGGCCGCCACCGACAAACTGTATTTCTCTAAAATCACCGGCAAAAATCCAGGCACCATGCCGGACAGCATGTCCACCGTAAAATGCATTCCGGTAAGCACACCAAGTTTATTTGCCGCAATCTGTTTTCTGTTCATTTTTTATTCTTTTACTTTATTTAAATAGAGCCAAAACCGCTACCCCGGCCAAAATCAATATTAAAGCCGCCAGTTTACCTTTTACATTTGTATCCTTAAACAACCAGCATCCCACCGCAAAAGCCACAATGCAGTTGGAACGCCGCATCAGCGACAATATGGAAATTTTGGCCTCCGGCACACTTAACGCATAAAAATAAAGATAATCGGCCAAAATCAACAAAATTCCGGTTACCGGAATCGTCCACCGCCAAATGAATTTCCGGCCTTGCCCCCGTTTTGCCACACTCTTTATAAAATATGCGGCGCCTAAGACAAATACAATATCCACCGAGAACCAGAACTGCACCGTCATGCGGGGAATATTCAACACTCCTAACAAGTATTTGTCATATAAAGCCGACCCCGCCCCCAGCAAAGTTCCGGCTAAAATCAGATGGATGCCACGATGCCGGAACGTAATACCTTCTAATTTACCTAAAACTGAAAATAAATAATACCCGGTAAACACCATAGTCATCCCCACCGCCTGAAGCAACGACGGGATTTCATGGAAAATAATTAAACTGCCGATAAACGTCCATAACGGCGATGACGCCCGGACCGGAGCGGCGATGGATATCGGTAACTCACGCATGGCATAATAAACACACGTCCAGCTTAACGCCACGATAAAAGATTTTAACAGCAACAGCCACCAAAACAACGTGGAACACTCCGCCGCCGTCGGCAGTCCGCCGCTTACCGCACTGATGACGATGAAAAAAAACGACCCGCTCAGCGTGGCAAAAAACAGTACCGGCATCACCGCATTGCCATTTACCGCATGTTTTTTGCACACATCATAAATGCCCAAAAACAGTGCTGATAATAAGATTGGTATTTCCCAACCGGCCAAAGCTGTAATCATGTAAAAAATCTCCGTAAAAATAAATTCTTATAATATACAGCTGATTTGGTTTTACTCAAGCCGGTTTACGGTAAAAACTCCTTTATTCCACATTGCCGTTATAGCGAACCGCCAGCAAAGTCATATCGTCAAACTGCTCGGCACTGCCGGCGTGGTGAAACACCGCACGGATGATTTTATTTATCAGCGCTTCCGGCTCAATATCATTAGGAACGTTGGTGAATATATTTTCCAGATTGTCCAGCGAAAACTGATTTTCCTGATTATCTATCGCCTCGGTTACGCCATCTGTGTAAAGCAGCAACATGTCGCCCGGCTTAAATTGATGTTCGGCACAGCCATATACAATGTCGCTAATTGCCAACGGCGGCCCCTGAATGCCACTCAGCACGCTTACCTTGCCGTCGGCCGCACGCAGTAACGGCGGATTATGCCCGGCATTGGTATAGTGCATAACGCCGGTTTTTAAATTTATTATACCCAGAAAATAAGTAACAAACATCATCATGTCATTATTCCGGCTAAGATTGGCATTGATCTTATCCACAATCTCATTGGTGGTTAGATCTGAAGCCGCAATCCCCCGCAACAGTGTTTGGGTAATTGCCATAAACAATGCCCCCGGAATACTTTTGCCGGAAACATCTCCCACCGCAATACAAATTTCATGTTCAGACAACATAAAAAAGTCAAACAAATCCCCGCCCACCACTTTAGCCGGCTTTAATGCGGCAAACAACTGGTAGCTATTGTGTCTGGCCAATGTACACATTTGCGGCAACAGCGACTGCTGAATCTGATTGGCAATCGCCAGTTCACTCTCCATCCTATTACGATTAGCCGTATTAACTTCCAGTTCCCGGATATAACTCTGTAAAGAGTTCTGCATAACCGCAAAGGCATTGTTCAACTGCCCGACTTCATCACGGCGTTTCAGTTTCGGCAACTCCACCGTAAAATCCCCGGAACCGATTTTATTGGCCGCCGGAGTCAACTGCCGCAATGGACGCAACGCCCGCCACGTCAGCAACGCCAGCAGAAGCATGGTCAAGGTAATCGCCGATATCGCCATTATACTGGCATACCGCTGCAACATGCGCAACGGCTCAAACAACAACCCTTGCGAAATTACCGACCCGACCAGCCACTTATTGGTGGCAATGCCGGCATAAGACAGCATTACCGAGTCATCATTGCCATACCCCGCTTCAGTCGCATACGGATATTCAACACAGCCGGCGACGCCTTGCTGTAAACTTTGCCAAAAAGCCTTATATTCCAACAAATTACCTTTGCCGATATCATAAACCGTATAATCCATAATCAATTTTTTATTCGGATGCACCACAATCCGGCCGGTATTGCTTAATAAGAACGCATAGCTGTTGCTGTCCACCAGTTTATCCAGATACTTTTTCAAATCCTCCAGCGAAATATCCACGGTTATAAAACCTTTAAACTGCAGTTGATTATCAACCATTTTTAAAATTGGATACGAGTATGTGGTCATTAAAATATTACCCAGCCCGCTGTCAAAATAAGGTTCCGACCACGACCCGTTGACGCGGTCGGCATCTTTATACCAGCCGAAGTCAAAATAGTTGTAATCCGCCCCGTTTACCACTACCCGATATTGTTTATCATGGTTAAAATATGTATACCACATGCAGTATTTATTATCCGTATGGCGCATATTGGGGGCAAAGGTGATACTGCCGCCGGAAACTTCACTGCGAACGGTGCGTAAATCCTTAATTGCTCCGGCTAAAAACTCCTGCAACTGCTCATCGGAATACACATTGTTATTAACCACTTCCGCAATCATTCTGGCGGTGCGTTCCGCCTCATTAAACATACCGTCCAGCTGAGCCGCCGCCAATTCGGTACTGCGTTTGGAGCGCATTTTAATCTCTTGAGTCAATAAAACCGTAGACTGCGATGATAAATAATATGCTAAAACTAAAACCACCAACAGTATTACCGGCGTAATCAACAAAATTTGTTGCCACGCCAGAGATTTTTTCCAATTTACAACCATTTTCATCCCAGTTTTATATTTTTTTAGACAATCGCTCAACCACAAGCCCAGCCCCGAACGACTTTAGCGACATTACAGGTAATAATAAGATACACGGTGTTCTTTTATAAAGCAAACCGGACAACTTGAATTGTTGTTTTTTTTATTATCTCAGCCGGTCTTTACATTGTTTTGCCGGCTCCCAGTCCGGAAAGCGGCGATATGCCTGGTCCGCCAATTCCCGCCCCGCCTGCAGATTGCCCAACGCAAATTCGCACTCCGCCAAATTAACCATTATAATTGCCGAGTCCGGATGTCGGCTTAAAAGTTGCCGATATAACCCGGCGGCCTGATTATCATTGCCTATTACGGCATTCATAAACGCCGCCTGAAAAGTTTTACCGTCGCTGTCCGGCAGTTCCGCCAATTTACTTAATGCCTGAATAAACTCCGGCACGGCGGCCTGCTGACCATGAGTTTTAAACGCAATCTGCCCGGCAAAATAGTGTTTTAAATATTCACTGTTATGGGAATCATCCAGCGTTGCAAGAACATCTTCCAGCTCTTTATTCCGTTCAGCGGCAAACAAATAATCGATGTACGGGGCGGCGGCGGC
>CAZEHZ010000125.1:0-5816 GCA_964512385.1 uncultured Victivallaceae bacterium
AAAGTACACTAAAGCTACTTGCCGCCTTGTCTACAACAAAAATCACCTTTTGCATAATCGACTATTTTAAAAACGATTTCCGATATTCGGCGTATTCCGTATACAGCCGGGTAGCTTCCGGCGTACTGACTCTGGCCGGAGTGCCGGGCTTACTCATAATACCCGGATATTGGAAGATTAATACTCTTTCCACAAAAGGCGATATGCCTTCCAACTGCTTGATGATACGTTCGATCGGCGCCGGATGCAACGGCGTGGTATACACCGGACCTTCAAATTGGAAGACCTCCATGTCTGCCCATAATTTTGCCTTGCCCACCTTATCATGCGCGGCTTTTAACCGTTCAAAATACCACGGAGTCCAGTCATAATTCGCTTTACGCACCCCGATTTCATCCTGATACGCAATGTAATCAACGTCTAAACGTTCAAGTTGACGGCAGAAATTATCGTCCGCTTTCAAGTGATACGTGCCGTAAGGCGCAATTAACGACTTTTTACCGGTCAACAGTGTGTCGGCAAATTTCCTGCATTCTGATACGTATTTAATAAAGGAGTCTTCAAAATACGGGAATATATCCAACTCATTCGGCCAATACCAGCCGTAAAAACTTTTATGATGACCAAATTTTTCCGCCATTTCCGCCATCGCCGTTTCCCGCCGTTTACGGATTTCCGGATTAGTGAACATCTCTTCCACATTACAGTTAGTGGCGTAATCGGCATAAAAGTCATTTGAAACAAATATCTTCAGGCCAAATTCATCGGCCGCCTTAAACACCTCCGCCATCGGGTCGGGAGTCGCCATCGGAAAGGACTTGAACGTTTTACTCTGATAAAACGTTTGCGAATCACACGCACTGCCCATCATCACCAAATACTCCATACCGATTCCGGCCATCTCCGCCACTAACGCCCGCCACTGTGCCGGCGTAAATTTTTGAAATTCCGGGTTCCAGTTCGGCCCCTCCTTCAAGTTCGGATGCTGAAACCCAAACCATGTTCCGCTAATCAACATTGCTCACACCTCTTGTTTTTTATAGTTCATTTTGCGGCCGAAAACATTTTCAGCCGCAATCTAATATTCTGATTTACGCTATATAATTTACATTATAACCATACGCATTATGCCCGGCACTGTTCGATATGCCGACCTCTATACGATATGACACCGCATTGGACAAATCGACATCGCCCAACAGCCAGCGGCCATCCTGATCAATTACCGTCTGCCGAGTCCAATTTACACCGTCGCTACTCCATATACTGACATCCAAACTACCAGATGTGCCGGTAATTTCCCAGTCGCTTAAATCTATGTTGGTGGCGTCCACATTGCTCAACTGAAAAATATCGGTATAATCGCTGTAGGATTTTATTGAATCGTAGCTGTTTTTATTACACAGCCAGCCGACACTGCCCGACTCCACAATACGGGTGGAGGCCAACGTATCATCGGAGTTCTCCTGCGTAATGCCGGCAAAATTTACCGCCACATCCGACATGCCGATGTCATACACCACCGTGTTTTTACCAAAGCTGAATTTAGACGCCATTATCGCCGCAATAGCTGATGTACTGCCGTTTACTACACTGTTTTTGCCCACTTTAAAACTGCTCAAATTATCGATGTCGCCGGCAAACGTGATTTCCGTATAATCTCCGGCGGAGAAACCGGCCGCCTCGACGGAACAATTCCAATCACCTTTTAAGACCAAAACGCCGTAACTGCCAACTTTTATCGCGGATTTTCCGGTAGTCTGCAAATCTCCGCCAATCTGTAAAATTGTATCGCCGGAACTTTTACCGCCGGTAGACAGCGTTAACTTATTAACGTACATTAAGTTGCCGCCTACAGACATAATACTGGACTGCCCAAGGCTTAATGAATTGCTTTTCCCCGCTTGACTCAAATTACAATTACCGGAGATCGAAAAATCGGCACTTTTTCCAATTTTAATACTGTTGGTTCCACTATTGCCCTCTACATCACCAGCCACAGAAACGGTTGTACGGCCATAAGCGTATGTGCCATCCACCTGTTTATATTTTGCCCCGTTGGATACGGTTAATGCGGATAACCCGATTAAATCATCGCCTACCGTAAAACTGGAGTTAGTACCCACGCTGATCGTGTTTTTACCGTCCCGTAAATTCATACTGCCGGAGGAGAATTTTGCGTAACTGCCGATTTTTACCGAGTCATTACCAATAGTTCCGGTATACGCATCTTCTATACTTAATTCCGTCCAGCCCTGTATCTTGCGATTATTGCCGGAGGTGTATTGCTTACCGTTGCCCATGGTTAAGTTACGCACATTGTACATACTGCCGCCAATATATGCAACCGCCACGGCATCAATCTTTACCGTATTATATCCGGCGGAGTAATCCCGCCCGTAACTGCCGTTCATGTTATAATTGCTAAAGCTGCCGATGGTTAAGCTGTTATTGGCGACTGAAGCACTTACATCGCCGTCAATATTTACCAGTGTCCACCCCTGAATGGTATGCTTTTGCTGATTTTTATAATTCTTGCCCCCGGCGATTTTTATAACGGCGGTGTTGGACAATTTGCCGTTAATCTGAACTTGGGCATTATTGCCAATGGTAAGCTGATTCTTGCCGCCCTGCAGGTCAACATTGCCGGTAATGGTAACATCGGCACTTGCGCCAATGGAAATTGTGTCATTACCATTGGTACCGTCCACTTTGGCGGCGCCGATATGCAACCGCCCGTTGGCCGCAACATTTACTTTATTAACATTATAAATTGCATCTGAAAAGTAGATATTGTTTACTACGTTATTACCGATAAAATCGCTTAAAACCGCCCAGTCCGCCCCGCCGTCAACCTCTAAACTGCCGTTGATTTTGATCACATCGGCTTCGGTAATCGTATTAAAGCCGGACTGCGAAAGTTTTAAGGTGCTGTTTTCCGCCACAATTACAGACGCTATATTATAAGGCGAAAAAGAAAAACCGCCGTTTATAATGCCGGTACCAGAGGCTACTACTAAGTAATTAAGTTGCAGCACGGCGGTTTCCGGCACATTTACCGTAGCATTGTTCTCTAAAATTATTGCCTCATAACTGGCATTTTCGGTACGTTCCAAATTCCAAATTTCGTTATCTACAATGCGGATGTTGTCTTCAAAAATTAACGAATCACTCGCCATAGTCGGTCTCCATTTGTTTCTGTTCAATAATTTTACCATAGTAGTATATATTACTTTTAACAAATTTCAAGCGGCGACCACCGATTATGGCGAGTTTATTTTTACAACTTAGTAAACTTTTAAACTTAACATGCCGGAATGTTCCGTTACGGTATATTCTTCATAGCTTTCACCATAATTGAAATTAGCCAATAAGACATCGTTGTCGTATAAGGCAATCTGCAGGTCGGCGAGTTGTTCAAAGTCATCCAATGCCATCAAATCATAATACTGCGTTTCCGGATCAATATAATCATAGCTCGGCGGCAAAATAACTTTTAAGGTTTTATCGCCCTCGCCCCACACAAAACCATCGGTGTCGGACAAAAAGGCAGACTCATCGGCCTTGCGCGACTTTAAGTCAAATTCAAAATTATTACAACTATACTCCTGCCCGTTCCCACTCATCATGGTTTTACCGGCAAAGCGAATCACATCAAAATTCTTTACCGTGGCCGAAAACTCACCCGAAAAGCTACTGAATGCCAGCGTTTTTACTCCGGCTACCGAACCGGCCACCCGGCCATCACCGGACACATAACCGCCTAAAGTCAAAACGTCGCCGTTGCCGGAAAATTCCACCATGGAATTGCCGCCCACCGTGGATATTCCAGGGAGTGTGGAGGCCGCCGGATTGGCTCCCCCACCAAAAATATTTCCCATTACGGACAAGTTTATGCCGGAGGTAAAATTAATAAAAGTATCACCCGCCACATGACTTGTACCACCGTTATAGGCATAGCCGCCGGCATAAATATTGTCGGTAATGGTACTGTCGCGAATGATTAAATTCGTTGAGGCGACTTCGGCATAGCTGTTATCACCCACGGCCTGCGCCCCGCCGACAATACTGCCCAGTTCGGAATCCCGCAACATCGTTTGCACCTTGCCATTAACCTTTAAACTGCCGCCGTCAACACTGTTTCCGCCGCCCACTACCCAGGCGGAAGTACCTTTGCTTAACAGTTTTACATTATTATGCTGTACCGCTTTCCGGACCATTAAGTTTATGCCGTTCTGAACTATGGAGTTGGCTCCGGCTCCGGCACGGTTCCCGCCGTAAATCAGCCCGGTATAGTCGCCGCCGCCTACGGTTAAAGCCACTTCGCCCACTCGACTAACGTTTCCGCCGCCGTAGATATTGCAGGTATTGCTTAATGCCAAATCGACATATACATTCAATGGCCCATCCACATCCACACCGGTACCGCAAACAATGCCGGTATACATTTTATCTTTTACCGTAACTTTGCTTGAACCGTCGCCCACAAACGACTTGGCGTATTCGGTGCGTTCAAAAACCACACTGCCGACCGAGGTTTTCAGCATATATGCAATACTGTCGGACTCTTTAACCATCGTATTGCTTTTCAGTTCGGCCGAGTCTAAATAAAAGCTCTGTTTGGCCAAATTTTGATTACCGCCAATCAGCATTCTTCCCAGCATGGAACCCGGCAGAGTGATATTGATTTGCCCGGAATATTTTTCCAGATTTTCAACCACGGCGGAGTCGTTACTGCGGGCTTCAATGGTAATCCTGGCCGCCTGCACATCTTGAGTCAGCTTTAAAATCCCGTCTTTCCGGACATACAGTTGCTGTTCAAGATTGCTGCCGCCGCCCACCGCTAAGGAGCCCTGAGCGATTTCCAACGTGCCGATGCCGGAAATGTCGGAATATAAATTCATATTGCCTTTACCGTTCTTCACTACCGACTCGGCCCTAATGGTATCACTGCCGGAGTTATTGCCGATCGTTAATTTTCCGTCTACATTAAATATCGCTTTGGCATAACTTGCAACAGCCAAGAAGCCGCCGTATTGAGCCTGATTGCCGGTCCAAACTCCGATTGTCTTTTCCTCGATATTAAATATTACGTCGCCGCAAGAATAAATTGCCCCGCCAAATCCGGCTAAACTGCCGTCCGCAAGTGAGATTTTATTGTTCGTAAAGGTGGCATTACTGAAACTGCCGCCCTTCTCCAAATAGATTGCCCCGCCCTTTAAACCGGCGGTTTCCAAATCAGAAGTAATATAGTTACCGGCATATGAACCGCTGATCGATATGCTTTCCGTAGCATATACCGCACCGCCACTGCCAGCCAGATTTTTTTTATAATCAGACGAATCTTTTTTAATTACAATGCCATTATTTTTAAAATCGCTGCCCTGCAGTATTGCGGTACCGGAAAAACATACCGCGCCACCCTTGCTATAACCATTTCTTGCGGTTACTTTAAGCTGGTTTCCGGTAAAACTGCAATTATAGATTGCCGCACGCCCGTAAATAGCTCCACCGTAAGCTTTTGCCCACACATTAGCCGAGACTTCATAATTAATTTCACAATAATTATCCGTGAATTGGGTGTTTACAATGGTCGGCAGATTCTCCGTTAAAGTAACTATATGATTATCACAAGATATCGCACCGCCAAAAGTTGAAGAACCTTTTTGCGTATCTTTAATAACGCTTCTATTACCATTGAATTGGGAATTTTGAAGCATCCAATATTCACCATTTGAGTCAAAATTATCAATATACAAAGCTCCGCCGTTGCCATAAGAACACATATTGTCTGTGAAAATATTATTATCAAATAT
>CAZEHZ010000126.1:0-5746 GCA_964512385.1 uncultured Victivallaceae bacterium
ACCAAGTTAAAAATAAAAAATCGCATTAATTATTAAAGTTTTTTACAATTTCTATAACATTAACATTGACTTTTATTTTTATCATGTTATTTTATTTGAATAATAGACAATCAAGGGCGGGTGAAAAAATGAGATTGCATGATTTAAAAATGTTTAAATTTACTTCCTTAGTCTTATGGCTTATTATATCGGCAACTTGTGCTTATGGCGCCGAGGACGAAAAATTTGCGGCATGCAGTATTACATCTGCCGCCATCGGAGCGATATTCGGATTTTTACTGCTTTTTGCGATTATCGCCATGATTGCCGCCTTTAAATATATGCGGAGTTACGATTTGTGCTGCAAAAATAATTTTTTGGACAAAATTATGCGCCCCTATATGCCGGAATGTTTCTGGGTTGTTAATCAACAACATCAGATTATTGACCGCGGCAAAAATATCGCCCCCCCGACGGCTGAGCAACCGCAACCAACAGAAGAATTGATTGAATTTTTAAAAGATTTTATTGACGAACTCTTTACCCTGAATAATAACGCTGAACTGGTTAAAGAGGTATTTTGGCAGAATCATCATTATCGGATTTACGGCAAAATAGTGCAAAAATTTAAAAAAAATGCGTTGATTATACCGTTGAATATCGATATGGAAAAAAATATGGAACCACTTTTACTGAAAGCCAAACGCTTTCAGGTGCTGTGGGAGCTTACCCCCAACGCCGTGATGTTTACCGATCATGCCGGAGTGATTTTAGCGGCTAACGCCATTGCGGAACAGATTCTGCCCGATTTAACTTTGCTGACCGGGAAAAATTTTGTGGATGAATTACAACTGTACGGTTCTAACAACCCGGAGGCGGAAAAAGTTTCATTGACGGCGGCGGAAGATTCCTGCATGCGGGTCTTCTGCCGCAAAAACAATCGCAATTATCAACTCATCATCCAGAACATTAATACGGAAATCACCGATGCCGGATATGCCGTGCTTTTACATGACGTAACCACCGAATGCCGGGCTAAAAACGATTTACAAATGTGCAAAAGTATCTTGAATTTTATGGCTAATTTAAAGCATTCATCATATTTTATGTGCTCGCCGGGGGGTAACTGGAGCAAGTTGGCCGGAGATGTGCCGTGGCCGCCGCAAAGCAATTTTGCCGAAATGCTCAAATCTTGGATTCATCCGGACGACTGGAGCAATTTTGTAACCCAATATAAAAACTTTGAACACCGGAAGTGCGACCAGATAGAAATCCGTTATCGCGGCGGCGACCAGGAAAATTCACAGCACTATATTGTATATTTTGTCCGGGGCGCCCTCTCCTGTTCGCCGGAAGCTCTGCTGGCCGTGAATCTGGAAGTTACCGACACCTACGCATCTCAATTTAATTTAATGCAGGAAAAAACCATTTTAAATGCCGTTTTGGAACAACTCCCGTGTGCCGTGTTTATTAAGGATATTCAAAACTCGTTTAAAATCTTAAAAACCAATACGGCCTTCTGTCGCCTGAGCAACTGTACCGGCAGCGAAGTGCTGGGCCGTAATTCAGCCGAGCTTTATCCCGCTGATGTGGCCGCAAAAGTTCAAAAAGATGATGAAATTGCGGCGGCGGCAAATTTACCGGTAACCTTTACCGAAAATATGGTTTGCAATAATCTGCCGTACTGTTTCAAGACTAAGAAATCAGTATTTTCTTTTGGCGACCGCAGATATTTACTGGAAATATGTGAAGATATCACCGAATTACACGACTGTAAAATGAAGCTGGCGGATACGGAAAGTATACTAAAAATGATTTTGGATTGCTCTTACAATATCATTATTGGGCTGTCATTAACTGAAAATGCCCAAATCGTGTGTTGGAACAAGGTTGCCGCCCAAGTAATCGGCCTGCCGACGGAAGAGGTTATGAATCGCAATTTTGCGGAATTACCCACCTTAAATAAGTTTGCACCGTTTTTTAATTTGGACAATCTGCCGGAAAAAACTGACGTCATTTCTTGTACAATAATCATTGACGGTATCGAACAGAAGTATACCTTGGAACGACTGCATCTTAAACCGTCTGACAAACACGATCTTTTGATTTTAGTAGCGACCAAAGTTAATTAAGGCAACGGATATATGGAAATTAAAATTGCCGTAAGCCGCTGTCTGCTCGGCGACGCCGTAAGATATGACGCCAAATCCAAACCGGACGCTTTTGTCTGCACCGTTTTAGCCCGGCAGGTGCAACTGGTGCCGCTATGCCCGGAAGTGGAATGCGGATTAACCGTTCCACGGGAGCCGATTCATTTGGTAAAGAATTTTCAGGAGGTGCGACTGCTTACACGCCAAACCAATGTGGATATTACCGGCCGCATGGAGTCGTATATCGCCAGCAAACTTGATGAACTGGCCAAATTGAATCTGCATGGAGCCATCTTTAAAAGTTACTCGCCGTCTTGCGGATTGTCGAACGTGCCGATTGCAAACCATGACCGGCAGTTAACGGGGCGGGGATTGTTCGCCGCCGCTTTTATTGAACGATTTCCACTGGTCGCCGTTACCGAAGAACGGCTTTTGACGGAACGATATCATAAACAAGCGTTCTTGAATAAGATTTTTACTATTCGGCAATGGCGGGAAACGCTACGGCACAATCACTCGACCGCCGGATTAAAAGATTTTCACGCCGCCGGAGAACTTCTGTTTTTAAGCCACTCGGCCGCTAAATTTACCGAGCTTAGCAACCTTGCCGTCAGAGGATGTTTCAGCGAATATGCCGAGGTTATGGCGGCCACGCTCTCTATATTGCCGTCCGCAAAAAAACACTGCGCCGTAATGATGAAACTGATCAGCGTGCTTCATAATGACTTAACCCAATTTGAACACAAAATTTTACAGGAAAATATTAACGCATATGCCGCCGGAACTCTCAGCGGCATGGTTCCGCTGGCTTTGTTACATCACTATCTGCACAAATATCAGCATACAGAGTGGCTTAACCAGAGCTACTGGAATATTCTTCAACCGGTTTATCAATAAAATTTTCAAAATTATTTTATTATCGCAAAATAAAATCTTTTGACCAGTCGTTATATGGGCAGAAACAAAAGCAATAACAGGTGTTTTAAGATGCGCAAAAAAACAACAGAAAATTTTGAATGCAATGACGGAAGTTTGGCGGATGGCGAATTGATTACCGCATATTTGGACGGCAACGCCACCGCCTTGGAGACTCTGTTTGAGCGATATCGCCGCCCGTTATACAGCTATTTGAACCGGATGTTTGACAATGATACCAGTTTGGCGGATGATGTGTTTCAGGAAACTTGGATTCATATTTTAAATGCGTTACCAAAGTTTAAGGATTTTGACAAGTTTTCCGGCTGGTGTTTCCGCATTGCTCATAATCAGGCAATGCAAAATTTCCGCCGGGCAAAAAGCCGCAGCAAAATCGGCGCAATAACCGCCGACGGCGAATTGCCGGAAAATGTGAACAACGGTGGCAATTCACCGGAACACGAGTTGAACAATCAGGAACTGGCGGCGGCAATCGAGCAGGCTCTGCAAAAACTGCCGCCGGAACAGCGTGAGGTTTTTACCATGCGCCAAAACGGTATCGGATTTAAAGATATTGCCGAACTGCAGAAATGCCCGCTTAATACCGCGCTTAGCCGCATGCGATATGTGATGCTGTTTATGCGGCGCGAATTGGCGGAGTTGTGGCAGTTACGATAAAATAAATGTGAATAATCAGATGATAAAAATACAGGTGAATAAAATGAAAAAGTGCGAAAAGTTTCAAAACATGGTAATCAACGGCGACGATTCCGCCGATTTACAGTGTCATTTGGCGGAATGCCGTGAATGCAAGGACTTCTCCGCATTCCATAAAACAATACTGCAAACCGTTGCCAATGATGTCCAAACCCCGGATTTAACGGCGGTGTTGCTGCGGCGCAGTAAACAACTCCGTACAACCGGAAAAAAGTTTATTGTATGGTCTTACATTGCCGGAATTGCCGCAATGACGGCTCTGATTCTGAGCATAAATTTGTGGATGGCTGGCAACGTTGCCACGCTGTCCGGCACACCGCAAATGTCTTTAGTTTCTGTCGGCCAGCTGACGGCGGAAAACACTGAAAACAATAATGCGGATTCGGAGATTCTAACCATGTCTTGGGACGAGTTTCCGGAATTTAACGAACTGGAAAAAGACTTGGCGTCTTTAACCACCGCCGCAAATTGGGATTTAACTATATATAACCAATTGTAATTTAGGAGTATCGAATTATGAGAAAAAATTATTTTATCGCCGTTGCCGCCGCTTTGACTTGCGCCGGCATGATGTCCGCACAGGAAATGCCCATGGATGATAACGCTCCGGCAATGCCGCCGCCACCGGAAATGATGATGCCGCCGCCGGAAATGATGGCTCCACCGGAAATGATGATGCCGCCGCCGGAAATGATGGCTCCGCCGGACAATAATGAGGGCGAACCCCAAATGAGGCGTTCCCACATGCTTAACGGTATGAGCCGTGAGGAACAGGCCGGGTTTGCGCAGTTTAAGCAACGCCGTCATGAGATTATGATGCTGATTCAGGCATATAAGATTCTGCCGCCGGAACAACAGGAGACCTTAAAACCCGAAATTTTACAGCGCATGAAGGCTGATTATGCGGCAAATTTAGAACATGCCCGCAAAATGGTTACTAAAATGGAGGAACGCGTGGCGCGAATTAAGGCCAAAATTGCCGAAGATGAAGCTAAATCAGACGAAAAAGTCAATATTGAATTTAATAAACTACTTAATATGAAAATGATGTCGCACAATGGCATGATGGCCAATCCGGAAATAATGCCGCCGGATGGCAAACCACGCCAAAAAGCAGATATGCAAGCTCAGCTTAAAGGGAAAAATTCGCGAGACAACCAGAATGACGGTCCTAAAATGAATCGCAACCGCAAAAAACAAAATGTGAAAAATTCACCGAACGACGGTGCAGGAATGCCGAAACAACAGCCTTCAGATGATGTTAAAGAACTCCCGCCGCCTGCAGATGATGCAAAATAATTGTTTTTTGCAAAATTTCACAAAAACCATTTGCTTTTTTGCAAAAAAGGTGTATTTTAAATCATGATGAGAATAATAATTGTAATCCTGGCGGTTACAACCGTGGTTTTCGGCGGGTTTGCGATTAGACAAACTTGCTTATTGAATGAAGCCCGAGCGGAACTTAGTCAGGAGCGACAAAAGGTTGATGGCAATGTTGGCAAACGTTTTGCCCGTGCGCATAAAACTATGATTGATGAGAACGGGAATCCGGTAAGACCACCAGAAGGCTTTCAACCGCCAACTGATGAAAACGGAAATCCGGTAAGACCACCAGAAGGCTTTCAACCGCCAACTGATGAAAACGGAAATCCGGTAAGACCACCAGAGGGCTTTCAACCGCCAACTGATGAAAACGGAAATCCGGTACCAAGGCGTAATCGCCGTAGTATGAATAAGGTTGCAACTGAATAATCAGTTACAATCACTTGCAATGCAAGTTCACAGTGCAAGCTGTTTACTTGGCACTCGAAAAAGGTAGCCCCCTAACTTGTCTTTTTCGAGTGCTTTTTTTTGTCGATTTTCTAAATTTGCGCTTTGAAAAATGTGGTTTAATTATTAATGATTCAACCTGTTTGAGGTGCTATTTGGTAATCAGGGTGTATTTCCGGTCGGTAATTTTTGCAGATAAGATGATTGTTCATTTT
>CAZEHZ010000127.1:0-5539 GCA_964512385.1 uncultured Victivallaceae bacterium
CCAATTTTTCTTATAAATTATTATTTCTCAAGGTATTAACCGTGAAAAAAGTCCGTTTTAAAACCCTATTTTGCGCTTAAACCGAAAATATAGCAGGAGAAATTATCGTTATTAGCAATGAATTTCACCGTTTTTATCGGTTGTTTTTTGTCTTCGGGTACTTTAAACGTATAGAACCAGTTCCGATACGTGCGGTTCTTATCACTCCACTCCCGCACATTGCCGGTGTTTTGATAAAAGTTAAACACGTCGTCCACCGCACCGATTTGCCAGGTGTAGGTTAACGGCTGCACCACGGTGGAACCGTCGGCAAAAGTAACTTCCATTTTTCCCAATTCGGCAAAACGCTGAGGTGCGATATCCACCGCACCTAAAAGCACATAGAGTTCGTCGGCCGTCAAATTCAACGGCAATTCAACACTGGCCGGGAATAACGGATTCAAGCGTGATTTTAACGCAATTGCGCTCGGCACGCCGTCCCGCTCCGGCAGATTAAACATCATCCGACCCACTTGCACATTACCGGCCGGCAGCTTATCCATGCCCAAATTGTCGTTAGCCAAAAACGGGTTGGAGGCGGCATCCAGCTTCAGGTTGGTTACCAGGCTGATATCCACCAGTTTGGCATCGCCCGGCGTGGCATCGGAGTCCCGCCACGAAGCCATTAAATCGCAAATCGTTTTTTCCGGATTGTACTTATTTACCGACCGGTTGCTGTTCCAGCTCCATACCCCCGTACGCACATACGGCACCAACTGCCCGAACCCGTTATGAGTTACAATGCGATTGCCGTTATACCCGCACCAGATGGTTTGAATCATACCTAAAGCGTCAACTTTTTCATGACAGAAATTAGTCAGATTTTCCACATTGTTCGGCTCATTCCACGGTGCTCCGACAATTGGGAAGCCCTCATTATGCAATGCCGTAATATCCGGAAAATCCGTATTGCGGCCATCGTAACGCCACGCCACCAACACTAAATCCTTCGGCAAATCCTTACGTACTTCGGCCATATTATGCGGTTCGCCGCCGGAGCCGTTTTCGGCACTCTCCTCTTTAGTTACCAGCAAGTCATGCCACAACATAATTTGCAGGCCTTTTTTCTGGCCGTAGGCATGATACCACATAATGTCATCATACAGAATCTTCTTGGCGCCCTTGGCCTTATTTTCCGGACGATACGGGAATTCGGCTTCCGGGTGAAATACTTCGTCATGCCCGATATGCAGATACTTGGGATTTCCGCTGGCCTCAATAACCTCATCCAGCACCTTTTCGATATACTCATACAAGCCCGGTGCAGACACGTTATAGGCATACGGGAAACGCGGGTCTTCCGCCCAGTCCACATTCTTAAACGAGCCGTCGGCCTGCTTGGGGAACAACCAGCCGCTATGCCCGAAAGTCTGGAACAACGGAATTACATCTATATAATTATCTGCACAATATTTTACAAAATTGATATAATCCGGCTTGCTCATACCCCACGGTTCATGCACATCTTTAGTGGCATCCCACTGCACATATTCGCATTCGATCACCACGGCGTTATACTTCATGGGAGCCAGCACGTCATTCACTAGATTGGTATGGAAAATCTTGGAATAATCATCCACCAGCAAAAATGCGGCCCGCAATTCCATATCCGGTTCGTCCACAATGGTTACTTCCGGAAAGCCGCCGTCACGATACAAATTGCGCAAGGTTTGCAACGCATAAAACGCCCCTCTGGGCGTAGCCGCCGTAATGTTGATTTCCTGCGGTGTAACGTTCAACTCATATCCTTCCGGATTCTTCACCTTATCGGCATCCAGATTTACCCGGACGGCATGGGCGATACGGGCATCACGGCCTAAAACCTCGCTCTCGATATTCATTTTGCCGAACACTCGTTCACAAGCCGCCGCAAAGCGTGGTAATTCGGCTTGCGGCATGTTGGCCACACAAACGGTTATTTCATTGTCGATTACGGCAAATTTACCGCCGTCGCCAGGCAGAGGTTGCGTAATTTGCTTCGGCACGGGCAGTAACTCCAGATCCGGGCGAAACAGTTTTCCGGCATTTTCCACGGTTGCCACCGGCAAATCGCCATTGACCGTAGCGGCCAGCGGCGTAGCCAGCACCAAATCTTTGGCGGTATTAAAGGTTACATCAATCTCGCTTTTAAACGGCTTGCCGTAGTCCAGCGTGGTTTGGTAGCCCAGCCAAAAGCATTTTTTACCGCCAAACGATACGCCGCGGCGATCCACCAGATTAAAACAGGGCCCCTGCTTTACCTCAATAATCAAATCGCCCAGCGTAGTTTTAAACTCGATCTTGCGGACGTTAGACAATAACGGCATTACCACGTTCGGTTCCGATGCGGAAAGTTTCTTATTTTCCACTTTGGTACCGTCTTCCAACTCCGCCGAATAAACCGCTCCTTTTAATAATGTATAGGGAATCGCCAATGCGCTGTATTCAAAAACGTTTGGAATATCGGCAGCGGCTTCACAATCCAGAATCACCTTGGCGGTGGAGCCGTTTACCGTACAGGAGTAATCGTTCAGCTTAAACTCATTGGTGTCATTAGCCTGCAACAGTTTAACCTGATAACCGCCGTCCGGCAAATTGATTTTATCGGCGGCTTTGCCGTGATTTTCCGAATAAAACCGCACCGTCCGCCACGGCGGTTCAATCGCCATAACCGAACTAAAGAACGAAATTTCCGCCAATGGCGACGCCAGCGTCAAGCCTGGCCGATTACTCAATTTTGCCGTTAGCGGTTGATTGATAAACGCTTCGGCGGTAGATGACGGCGGCATGGCTACCGCCTCTTTCGCCGTTGTCTCCTGTGCTGTTACCTGCACGGCGGCGGTAACGGCGCAGGCCGCACTCAATACGGCTGCAATTTGTTTTAACATACTTTCCCTTTCGTTGTTTTTCGTTATTATTTATGTAAAATTCCACTTAAACCAAACAGATAATACGGATACGTCATTTCAGTAAGTTCAATGCTTTTCACGGTACGTTCCGGGTATGGATTAGACCAGACGGCATACCAGATTTTTAACGGCTTATCCTCAAACTGCCAGCGATATGCGTTGGCGGTGGATAAATAACGGTTATAAGGCGTTTCCAATGTGCCGACTTCGGCTTGATAACGAATCGGAAACTCCACCGTGGTATCGTCAGCATAAGTTATAATATATTTAGCCACTTCCGCATATTTTTCCGGTTCGTCACCAATCAGCGTATGCAAAAACGCCAGCGACTCCGCCTTTACATTAAGCATTATCCGGCCGCTGTTTTCCGGAAAGTCCGGTGCCCGACGGGATTTTAAGGTTATCGCCGACCGACGGCCATTCACCGTCATCGGCGTAAACTGCATTGAGCCAATTCGTTCCGGCAGAACGTCCAGCCCGTAGATTGCGCCGGACAAAAACGGATTATTTTCCGCCGTAACCGCAATATTAGCCGCCGCCGACAAGTCAAACATCACCCCCGATTGGTTATTATAGTGACGGGGCGGAGTCAGTAAATCCTCCAAAATGCGATCCGATTCAATCGCCCCATTAGTTTTTCCACCGGCATTCCAAGCCAGACTGCCACTGCGGATATAGGCCGCAAATTGATGATACCAATAATAAAACGGCGCATCCGGCGGCGGATTCCAGACAATCGGCACCATATCGATCGGCCGTGAACTCTGGTCGTGCGATGTATACACCCAAGTGGTGGACAACATGCCCAGCGCCCGATTTTTTATCGCTTCTTTGGTCAAATTTTCCGGATTCCGTGGATTATACCATGAACACCCAATTACCGGAAACCCCTCGGCGGCCAACGCATCCAAATCCTTAAACTGGTCATAGTCGCCGGAGTAACGCCAAACGGTAAAAATAATATCTTTCGGCAACTTTTTGCGCAATTCCGCCGTAAAGTGCGGAGCTCCGCCGCCGCCGTTTTCCGGGCTTTCCTCCGGCGTTACAAAAATATCCTGCCATAACATTAACTGCATATCATGCTTTTTGCAGTACTCATACGCCCACATCACATAGTCCAGCACGCTTTGCTGAACGCCTTTGGCCGCCGTGCCTTCCCGATGCGGAAAACGCCCGAACAAAAACAATTCATCGGTGCCGATATGGAAATACCGCACTTTTCCCACCGTTGCCAACACCTCATCATACACCTGCTCCACCAGCGGATACAAATTTGGATTTGAGGTATTGAACGCATACGGATAATCCGGGTCTTCCGCCAAATCCAGATTCTGCTTGCCCACAAACAGCCACGGCGCATGGCTTAATGACTGCACCAGCGGCACTACTTCAATATAATTATCTTCCGCTATCTTCAGCAACTCAATAAAGTCGGCTTTCGGCATCGCATTTTCGGCATGAAAGCCTTTGGTGGCGTCCCAAGCCACAAATTCGCACTCCAGCAACAGGAAATTCATCTTCATGCCCGGCATAACTTTATCCACGATATCGGAAAAATTCGCCAAAGAATACTTATCCAACTGCGCTAAATGAATCCCCCGTATGCCCATGTCCGGCCAGTCTTTTACCGTTCCAAGCGGCAACGTAATTGCGGTATCCATAGCATTCAAATCCAGCCCCAACTGCTTATCGGCCGCCAAACTGCGCAAGGTATGCAACCCATAAAACGCCCCTTTCGCCGTGGCACTGCCAATTTCTGCACCATTAACCGTTATATTAATGGTATAGCCTTCGTCGGACTCCGCCACGGCGTATTGCTCGCCGATATTAAGCACAATTTGAGCTTTTTGGCCGGCGTTTTCATTGCCGTTTAAGGCTAAACAGTTAAACTTCTTCTGTAATCTTACGGCATCCAGCTCCTCGCCGCCATTCACGGTCAACTCCGCCCCCGGCCAAGTGTGCCATAGCAACTGCCCGTTTTCAGCGGTTTCCGGTATAAACGTCTTTACCTCCGGCAGGGCCGGATATTCAACTTGTTCCGGCAGCAACGGCATTGCCGCCACACTCTGCGGCATCGGAGCGGTCAACTTATTTTGTTCCAGCGGCCGGGGAACTTTTAAATCCGGATTAACTTTGTAACTGAAGTCCACCACACTCTTCAGCCGCACATTCATGGTCATATCGCCTTCGGTCCCCACCCAATAACAGCGTTTAAACTCAAACGGCACGCCACGCCGATCCGCCACCGTGAAAGCCGGCCCCTCTTTTACGGTAAAACTGAATTCGCCATAATTATTCCGGGCGGTAAATGCTACGGCATCGCGCACATAATAGGTAATCTCCGCCGCACCGGAATGCGTTAACGGAATCGTGCCATGCACCGAATCGCCATTTACGGTTACAGCGGTAAATTCCGCTCCGGCCAGCAGATATTCCGGAATGCTGAACAGCGTATATTCCATAAAAGTCGGCAAATCTTTAACCATTGCCATATCCAGAACCGCCACGCCGGAGTTGCCGTTTAACGTAACGGAATATTCGGAAAAATCAAAATCTTCAAACCGGCCGTCCTGCACCATGGCGGCTTTTTCGGCGGTATTGACAAATTTCAC
>CAZEHZ010000128.1:0-5523 GCA_964512385.1 uncultured Victivallaceae bacterium
TTTCCACTCCTCATTAAAGTACATTATAAAACGCAAAATTACAACCACAAAAGCAGGTATTTTTCTTGAAGAATTTAAAAGAAGTGCTATAGTAACGGCATGAGTTTCATAAATAATTTGTTATTTCCGGGGTAATACCCCTTGATTTAACGGGAAGGAAAATCGGTAACATCATGGGCGGCTTTTTCGGCGTTGCATCCAAACAGGATTGCGTTAGCGACCTTTTTTACGGCATTGACTATCACTCTCATTTAGGCACCAAACGCGGCGGCATGGCCGTAACGGATGTGGACGGGCGCATTGTCCGGGTTATCCACGATATCACCAACGCTCAGTTTCGGTCCAAATTTGATGATGATTTAGACAGTTTTTCCGGTAACACCGGCATCGGGATTATCAGCGACTTTGAAGACCAGCCGCTGCTGATAACCTCCAGACTCGGCCATTTTGCCATTGTAACAGTGGGAAAAATCAATAATATTGACGACCTTACCGACCGCATGCTGCGCAATCGCTTTGCCCATTTTGCCGAAACCAGTGAGGATGAACTGAATCCCACCGAATTAGTGGCCGCTTTAATCAGCCAGAAATCCTCGTTTGCCGAAGGTATTGAATATGCCCTGAGCTTGATTGACGGCTCCTGTAGTATTATGATTCTGCACAAAAACACCATCTATGCCGCCAGAGATACTTACGGGCGTACTCCTGTGATTATCGGCGAAAAATCCGGTGCTTACGCCATTACTATGGAGACCAGCGCATTCCCGAATCTGGATTATAGTTATAAATATGACTTGGGCCCCGGCGAAATTGTGGAAATTACCGCCGATAAAATTGTACAGAAACGCGCTCCGCTTCAGGAAATGCAGATTTGCGCCTTTTTATGGGTGTATTACGGTTATCCGTCCAGCCGCTATGAGGGCGTGAACGCCGAAACCGTCCGCTATGCCAACGGCGCACTGCTGGCCGCGGAAGAGAAAGTTGATGTAGACTCCATTTGCGGCATTCCGGATTCCGGCATTGCTCACGCCATCGGCTACAGCAATTACTGTAAAATTCCGTATCAGCGTTCCTTTGTAAAATATACCCCGACCTGGCCACGCAGTTTTATGCCGCAAAATCAGCAGGTTCGCAATTTAGTGGCTAAAATGAAACTGATTCCGGTAAGAGATTTAATTGAAAATCAGCGGTTGCTGTTCTGTGATGACTCCATTGTCCGGGGTACTCAGCTACGGGATACCGTGGTTCGACTGTATGAGTTAGGCGTAAAAGAGGTGCATATGCGTTCCGCTTGTCCACCGTTAATTTACGGCTGTAAATTCCTGAACTTCTCCCGCTCCCGCTCGGCAATGGACTTGGCGGCACGGCGGGCAATTCAGAAATTGGAAGGCGAAAATTTCACCGAAGACCAGATAAAAGATTATTTGGTTTACGGTTCGGAAAAGTATAATAATATGGTGGAATTGATTCGTCAGGAACTCAATTTGAATACGCTGAAATTCCAGTCCTTAGATAATCTAATTAAAGCAATCGGCTTGCCGAAAGAAAAAATCTGCACCTACTGCTGGGATGCATACGAGCCGGAATCAGCTAAAGTGAAAAAATGAAACTACATATCACTCCATCAAAAATAGCCGGACGGATTACCGTACCCGGTTCTAAATCTCATACCATCCGGGCGATAGTGGCCGGACTGCTCGCCAACGGCCGGAGCATTATGCATTCGCCACTGGTCAGCGCCGACACCATTTCCACCGTAAATGCGGCGAAACAATTAGGTGCAAAAATCTTATGCACTAATAACGAATGGATTATTGATGGAACCGGCGGCAAATTTTCCGCTCCGGCCGGCGTGTTGGATATGGGCAACTCCGGCACCGGGTTGCGTCTGCTTACCGCTGTGGCCGCCACCGCCGGGTTTCCGGTTACTTTTGACGGCGACTCGTCGCTGCGCACCAGACCGATGGCGCCGTTGCTGAATGCATTAAAAATGCTGAATGTCCGGGCGGACAATGATCACTGCCCGTTTACCATCTGCGGCCCGTTAAGAGGCGGCCATACCGAGATTAAGGCGGTAAGTTCACAATTCCTGACCGCCTTGTTGTTCGCCGCACCGTTGGCCGGCTCGATTACGGATATAGAGGTTACTGAACTAAATGAAGCCCCGTATGTGGGAATCACCATGCAGTGGCTGGACAGATGCGGCATTTTATATGCCAATACTCCGGATATGTTAAACTTTGTTATTCCCAGTAAACAGCAGTTTAAACCGTTCAACTGTGCGATTCCGGCCGACTTTTCCACTGCATGTTTTCCGTTGGTGGCCGGTTGCATTGCCGGAAACGGCATAATTGACATTGCTAATTTGGACTTTTTAGACGTTCAAGGCGACAAGGCGGTTTTTAATATGCTGGAAAGCATGGGCGCCGTGTACCAAACCGCCGATGACGGCACTACCAGCGTAACTCCAGCAAAACTTAACGGAGCGGTACTGGACTTAAACGCCACGCCGGATGCCCTGCCGATTATGGCGGTGGCGGCGACTGCGGCGCAAGGCGAAACCAGACTGGTAAATGCACCTCAAGCCCGTATAAAAGAGACCGACCGGATAAAGTGTATGACTTGCGAACTGCGTAAAATGGGGGCGGAGGTGGAAGAATTGCCGGACGGCATGATTATCCACGGCAGTAAACTGCACGGCGCTAAACTTAACAGCTATGCTGATCATCGTATCGCCATGGCTTTAGCCATTGCCGCTTTAACGGCGGACTCGCCAAGCACCATAAATGAGGCCGAATCAATTGGCGTAACCTATCCCGGATTTATCTGCGACTTCCAAAGATTAGGCGCGGTATTTTCCACGGAGGAACAATAAATCATCATGGCCAAAACGCGCAAAACACCGCCCAAATGGGTTTTATATCTACAATATCTGCCGGTTGCAGGTTTGTATCATTTAGTGCGGATGTTGCCGCTGAAGGTGGCCTACGCCATAAGCGGAGCGTTGTTCAAACTGGTATTTTTACTTGACCGCAAGCACCATAATCGCACAATTCAGCACCTGATGCACGCCGGAGTAGCCAAAAATCGGGCGGAGGCGGAAGTTTTAGGGCGGAAGTGTTATAAGCACTTCAGCATGTTACTGATAGAGATTTTTAAGCATGACCAGCTGATAAAAGATGACTCCGTAAGAATTATCGGCAATGCCGAATGCGCCCGGCAGTGCGGAGCTTACGGCGACGAGGGCCGAATCTACAAAAACATAATTATCGCCACGGCACATTATGGGAATTGGGAGATTGCCGGCGGATTTTGGGCCCGGCATGTACACACGCCAATGCTGTCAGTAATGCGGCCGTTCAATAATCCTTATATTGGAGAGTTGATTCTAAAAAGCCGACGCTCACCGGAGCATGAACTGGTGGATAAGTCCGGCGGCTTTCGAGCCGCTTTCAAGGCGTTGAAACAAGGTAAATCGCTGGCTCTTTTAGTTGACCAGCACGCCAATCATACCGAAGGGGTGGAGACGATGTTTTTTAATCAACCCTGCCGGACTCACGCCTCGGTAGCTCTACTGCACCTGAAAACCGGAGTGCCGATTATTCCGGAAGTTACCCGGCGGCGTAATGACAATTTTGAATTTGAGTTTGTGGTGGGTAATCCGATCATCTATTCGCCAACGGATAATCAGGAGCAGGATATAAAAATCATAACCCAGATGATTACCAGCGAGTTGGAAAGATTAATCTCGGAATGCCCGGAACAATGGCTGTGGGCGCACAGAAGGTGGTTGAATATTAATCGGGATAGAAAAAAGGCGTTTTGTGCCCAGGTAACGGAAAAATAACCGGATGCCGGTTTGCTTTTTATAATATTTGTGCTATTTTAACGTGTGTTTGTAATGGAAATTTAACAACAGGCTAAATAGAAAATGTCTTTCTTTAATACTGGTAAATACTCTACCGTGCGGTTGAATATAGAACCGCAGAGCCGCCGTATGCAGGTTCCGGCCGGTACTTGGATCAAGTGTAAAGAGTGCGGGCGCACACTTTATGCGGATCAACTGGAAGAAAATTTGAACGTGTGTCCGCACTGCGGCCAACATTTGCCGATGACCGCCGCTAAACGTATTGACAGTTTAGTGGATGCCGGTTCGTTTGTGGAGATGGATAAAGACATGCACTCCACCGATCCGTTGGAGTTTAATGATTCAAAACCCTACGGCGATCGCTTGAAAGACAGCGAAAAAAAGACCGGGCTCACGGAAGCGGTAGTTTGCGGAGAGGCTAAGTTGGAAGGCCGTTCTTACATGATTGGCGTAATGGATTTCCGCTTTATGGGCGCCAGTATGGGCTCGGTGGTGGGCGAAAAGATTACCAGAATGCTGGAAGCGGCGTTAGCTAAGAAACTGCCCGCGGTTTTGGTTACAGCCTCCGGCGGAGCTCGTATGCAGGAGGGGATCTTATCCTTAATGCAAATGGCAAAAACTTGCGGTGCGGCGGAAAAACTGCACGAGGCCAAGTTGCCGTTTATCATTATTATGACTCATCCCACGTATGGCGGCGTTACCGCCAGTTTCGCATCGATCGGCGATTTGATTTTGGCGGAACCAAAAGCCATGATCGGATTTGCCGGACCGCGGGTGATTCAGGAGACCACCAACTCTAAACTGCCGGAAGGTTTCCAGACCGCCGAGTTTTTGTTGGACAAAGGAATGATTGACCGTGTAATTGATCGGAAAAATTTACGCAGGGAATTGCATCTTTGCCTTGAATATATGACAAAGTGATGCTATATTATTTAAGTACCGTGCACTGAATGATTTTTTTAGTCGCCGGGCCGGACCTTGTGCGCTGTTATTGTGCTAACCGAGTCAGGTGGGGAACCAAGCAGCTCTATGCAACAATTCAGGTGCTGCAAGTAATCTGGTTCGGCGGCTTTTTTTATTTTGAAAGGTAGGCTATGAGTAATCGTCCGGACAAACGTGCCGCAGATCAATTGCGGCGGATTCGTATTTATAAAGACTATTTGGCCAACCCGTTGTCCAGCGTGGCAATCGAGTTCGGGCATACTCGCTTAGTGTGCGCCGTAAGCGTGGAACGTGCTGTGCCGCAATGGATGCGGAGCCAAAAGGTTCCCGGCGGCTGGCTTACCTGTGAATATGGTATGCTGCCGGCGGCAACCCGTGAACGCAATAAGCGCGACGCCTCCATCGGGCGACCGAATGGACGCAGTATGGAAATTCAACGGTTAATCGGCCGTTCACTGCGCTCGGTGGTGGATTTGGCGCAACTCGGAACCAACACAATTTATATTGATTGCGATGTGATTGACGCCGATGGCGGAACCCGGTGTGCGGGGATTTGCGGTGCCAGCGTGGCATTGCAGTTGGCGTTGCGGACAAATTTTGCCAAAAGGAATTTTACCGGCCCGGTTTTACGGGAAAACGTAGCGGCCGTCAGCGTTGGTATCGTAAATGGTGAACCGGTTTTGGATTTGAATTATATTGAAGATTCCAATGCC
>CAZEHZ010000129.1:0-5434 GCA_964512385.1 uncultured Victivallaceae bacterium
AATATTTTTTTAATTTCCGCTTGTAAAATATTTTTCCGGCGATAGATTTGTGATAACGCCGGATTTTTCCGGGAGAAGAAGAGTATAGAAACTTAGAAAAACAGGAGTAGGGCGTATGAAAAAAGTATTATTGTTATGTAGTTTCGGTTTGTTGCTCAGCGGTTGCTGCTGGATGGGCGGTTCGGATTGTGATGATTACGGCAAAGCGGGTTGCTGTGGCGGCAAAATGTCATCCTGCCCGATGAAAACCGATGCCGCCGGTTGCAGTATGAATAAGGATATGCCGTCAACAATGGCTAAAGACAGTGCAGCCTGCCCGATGAAAGCAGACTCCGTCGCCTGCCCGAAAACTGCGGCTGAAGCCGCCAAGTAAACCGACTAACGTAAAAACCGCCGGCAACGGGGCGCACGGGAAAGTTTGGCAAGGCCAACTCCTAAGGTGCGCCTTGCACACGGCGGTTTTTTATTGCTGCTTTGGGAAATTTAATTTTTGATTATTAACAATATAGCCGGTTTTGCATTATCGACTAAACACTTTTTCGATCGCTTTAGCCAGCTTCGGCTGAGTAACCGGTTTTAGCAATAACTCGTTAAAATACTGCACCTTAAAGTTGTATTTAGCTTCGGCATCGGCGGTTATGGCGATAATTGCCATGTCTGCCCACGCCGGATTAGCACGGATATGTTCGGCCAGAATATCACCGTTCATATTCGGCATCCAAATATCCGTCAGCACCAGTTCCGGAGTAAACGTTTTCAGCTTTTCCAACGCCTCCGCCCCGCTGCCGGCCGTTTCCACTTCCCAGTTGTTCTTCTTAATCAAGGCACTAAGCACCTTAATATTCATCGGTACATCGTCCACCACCAGCACTTTGCTGATTCGGGCCGGAGTGTGGTGCGACGGAGCCGGGGTGTCGGCCGCCGCTACCGGCACAACTGCCGCCGTCAACGCTAATCTTTCCACGATCTCCACATTGGGAATGGTAATTGTAAATGTACTTCCCCGCCCCGGTGCGCTTTTTAACGTTAAACTGCCGCCCATTTTTCTCACTAACCGCTGTGCAATCGCCAAGCCAAGTCCGGAGCCGCCATAAACTTGGGACTCCCTTATTGCAGACTCCTGAACAAACGGATCAAATATATGCTTCTGCTCTTCAGACGGAATGCCGATGCCGGAATCTTCAACTTTTATGGTTAAAATACCGGTTTTTCCGGTGGAATCGGCCTCAAAATCCGCAATAACGTTTACAAATCCGGTCTCCGTAAACTTTAAGGCGTTTCCGGCAAGGTTAATCAATATCTGCCGCAAGCGTTGATAATCCAAGCATATTTCCGGAATCTGTTTTACGCAACTTGTGCTGAAACTAAGCACTTTTTCATTCGCTTTATAGCGGAAAATTGTATTGACTTCATTCAATAATTTACCCATCACCATTGGCCGTCGCATTATTTTCAGCTGTTTCGACTCTATTTTGGACAAATCCAAAACATCATTTATCAGGTCAAGCAGTGAACTTCCGGCCGCCGTGATTGAATTTAAGCAGTCGGTTATCTCGCTCTGGTCCATACCCGGCGCGCGTAAAAGTTCGGTAAAGCCGATTACCGCATTTAACGGCGTGCGCAATTCATGACTGATGGTGGCTAAAAAGAACCCTTTCGCCTGATTAGCCTGATTCGCTTCTGCTTGCGCATCAAAGAGTTGTCGCTTTAGATTGTTTATCTCGCTAACATCGGTGAACGAACTGAGCATATACACGATTTCGTCATCAATAAAAATCGGAGAGCAGGTAATTTTAAAATCCCGGCCGTTAATTGTTCTGATTACCGTGTGTCCTTTACTGTCCTTTTTAGTCTGCATAAGCGGGCAAAGGTTACTATGATGTGTATCCTGACAAAACAACTTATAACATGGTGTTGTCTGCACATCTTCTTCGGTACAGCCGGCAAATTTTAACGCCGCATCATTGCCGCGCAGAAGATTGCCTTTGTTATCAAACAACAGTAGCGGAACCTCCAGAGAATCTAAAATCAACTGTTTTTCAAACTCGCTTCTATCCAACAACTTAAGATTGTTCAGCCGCTCAATTAAAATTTCCAGAATTTTTTCGGCATGGAACATAAGGTGCGCTTCATTGTCAGTAATTTTATACGGGTTACGAGTGTAAGATACCCCCAAATGACCCCATAATTTACCTTTTAAACGAATTGGCAAAATATATTTGTCTATACTGGTGTTGCGTTCCAGCAGGCCGGAGTTTTCGTCAAATCCAAAATCGTCGCCGGTGGTGCTGAAGTGGAAAATCTCATGTTCAGACATTTCATTAAGCAGTTTTTCAGACAATGGAATAACCGGCAAATTCCGGTCATTATAATTAGTTGCCAGCGGGCTATGCCAATAACTGAATACCTGACAAATCTTTTTTCCGTAATCGTACCGCAAGGTATAACAGTGATCGGCATTCAATATTTTGCCAAATGTCTCCAGTACATACTTAAACGCCTGGTCCGGATTTGCCATCAGCATAACTTTTCTTAAAATGCGGTTTATCTGCTCTTTTTGCTGTAGATTATTCGTTAATTCCTGCCGCATTTGAACTATTTTAGAAATATCAAATCCAATGCCCATCAATAATTTTTCATTACGGTTTCTACTCCGCAGCGGTACCTTAATCGTATGCAGATGAAGAATACTATTATCCGGCATGATCAAATCTTCATCCACCTCAAACCCGCCCTGTTCATAGGCGTCGGCATCGCTGCGGCACAACTCTTTGGCATTCCTGAATGCTAAATCATAATCCGTTTTCCCCACAATCTTATCGTGTGGAGACTTGAGCATATTATGATAAAAACGGTTTGCCTGCACATACTTGTGATTAGCCGCCAAGTCCTTTATCCATAAAATCGACGGAAGATAATTGACGATTGAATCCATTAAATATGACGAATCTTCCAGTTTATTTTCCAAATTCACTTCATCAGTAACATCCAGCATCAACCCGATAATGAACTTACTGCCGTTCTCCAGTTTGCACAACCGTTTATAACTCTCCACCGTGCGTTCTTCACCGTTGACGGTAAGGGTGCGGCGCTCCTTATTTATCTGATTGCCTCCCATAACGATGTATGTATTTTCACGGAACAGCTGTTCGGACTCTTTAAAATTGAACTCCTTATCCGTTTTGCCTATTATCTCCTTAGCCTCTTTCTTAAATATTCCGGCATAACGGTCATTGGCCATAATATAGCGGAAATCATCGGCGGCGTCTTTCACAAAAATATACGCCGGCAACGCATTCATTACACTGTTTAACAAGCCAAACGCCTCTTTTACAGAGGCCTCTTTTTCTTTTAATTTGGTTACTTCACGAATAACGCCAATGTAGCCGTCAAATCCACGCCCCGGCGTAATACTGGGTTCCACTATAAAATTAAAATATCGCATAAACCCATCATAATTAGACCGATAACTAATGTCTATGCGCTTGGTTCTTCCAGCCAGTAAATCGTCCCAAGCCCGCCGGAACAGCTCCACATCATCTGGATAAACCCACTTGGTATAATGCAGCGGCTCACCGTTCTTAATCCGCCAATATTTATTGCTGTAACCGGACTCATAAGTACATACGCAATCAATGCCGCATTTAAAATAAGTTGCATCGGAAATTGCCGCAGCAGTGTGCATAATGCGGTTCTGCGTATACATCCAGTCACGATTATTGCTCTCCTGCGTGATGTCTCTGAACACCAGAACGGCACCGCTGAGTTTATTATTATGGTCAAATATCGGCGAAGCGGAATGGAATATGTGCAGGGTCTTGCCGTTGGTCTTAAGCAAGTCGGCCGGAGTGCCGGATTCCACCTTTTTCTGTTCTCGCAACGCCACCAGCAAGGCGTTATCAATTTTATCATTGCAGTTCACATTTGGCGACACCAGCTTAAATATTTCGTCTATATTCCGCCCGGTCATTTCGGCTTTATCAATCATGATAAGTTGTGCCGCCACCGGATTGGCCCAGGTAATAACGCCATTTTCATCGGTGGTGATAACACCTTCACTGATCCCGTTTAAGGTCTTTTCAAACCGGTCGGAAACCGCCGCCAGACTGCGGCGGTAATCATATAATTCATTGATTTTACTGCAAACCGCCATTACACACGCTTCGCCAAAATGTTCTTTATCAACGTATTGCAATGTTATCCGCAAATAATTGCGCTCTTTTTTATATTCAAATTCCTCCGCTTCACAACAATCAAAGACCCCGTCTATAATTTGGCGATTATCTTTAAAAATCTCCGGCGCAAATTCATAAATATTCCGGCATTTTTTCGTTATATCTGACGAGTTCCAATATGAAAAATGCACTTTCCCGTTCCGGTTAAATACCACGGTGGAAACCGGCAGTAAACCAAATGTACGCCGATATTTACGGCGGCTTTTATACAACCATAGAATTATCAAAAATAATGCCATAATCATTGCAAACATCAGCGCATAAAAAATTAAGTCTTTGCCATTGTGAGCTTTATACCATTTTTCCGGCTGATTATTTATGGTATATCCCGCCGGCACCAAATTTTCCGGGATATTCAAACGCTGCAGCGCATTATAGTTAATGGTTCGGCTTACCGGAGTTTTAACTATTAAAAAATTTTCCGGGTTTTCACCTTTTAAAATTGCAATTCCACGCTCGGCGGCCTGATAGCCGGCCTCATAGCTCAGACAACTGCTGCCGCCATCGTTAAAAATATCGGCTGGACTGTCATAATTGCTTAATATCAAGCCGTTATAGGTATTTTTTATTTGATTTTTAATAATATTGCCGGACTTATTGATGTCGTCTTTAATGGAGTCCCAACTTTCATAAATCACAAAGCTCTCACGAGGAGCATTAGCCAGTTTAGAGAGCATCTCTTTAGTGGTTATGTTTTTACCGGACAATATTTCCACGTCCGGAAAGGTCTTGATATCCAGATTATTTTTTATATTCTGCTTATATTCCGCCAACTTAAGTTCAACATCATCTTTAACTGCTTCGGCGTCCATATCGGTACCGAACAACATAAAAATTTTTAAGGTTTTCGGTTTAAGCCGCATGCCTAATTCAAGGTTTTCATTAGTATTTTTAGGCAACAAAAACCCGGTACTGTTGGGCGGAAAGGGTATACTGCGGCGGTTAAAATAGTTATATCCCACAAAAAGCCACGGAATATTTTCTGGAATGGTGATATTTTTATCCAGAATCAAATTGATGGACTGCGTATCAATACTTACAATCAAATCATAATTTCCAGACGATATTTTATCTTGTACTATGCGGCCTTCTTTAGGTTTTATGTTACCGTTTACATAGTCATTTATTTCAAATACATCTATCGCCGCCGCCAGATTATTTTTACCGAAACCATCATAAAAACCATTTATTATATTATT
>CAZEHZ010000130.1:0-5360 GCA_964512385.1 uncultured Victivallaceae bacterium
GACTTTTCCTTATTTTTGGGTATCTATATATAATATAACTTGTATATAAGAACAATATAATATAATCGAAAAGGAGAATTTTACCAATGAACAAAAAGATTTTGCTGATTTTAGCGGAAGGTTTTGAAGAAGTAGAGGCACTGGGCAGTGTGGATTTTTTGCGCCGTTGCGGATTTGACGTTTGCATCGCCGGTTTGACTCAGGTGAAGGTCGCCAGCTCCCGGAAAGTAATTGTAGTGGCGGACACTACTTTAGCCGCCACCAATCCGGCGGACTTTGATGTGTTGCTGTTGCCCGGCGGCAGTATGACGCTGTATGAAAGTGATGCCGCTTTGCTGGCGGTAAAGTCGGCATATCAAGCCAATAAACTTATTGCGGCCATCTGCGCGGCTCCGGCGGTGCTTTGCCGTGCCGGTCTGCTGATGAATCGTACATTTACCTGCTATCCGGGCATGGAACCATACTTGAACGGCGCCAAACCAACCGGAAAAATGGTGGAAGTCGATGGCCGCATCATAACCGGGCGGGGGCCGGCGGCGACCTTTCTTTTTGCGGCCAAAATTGCTTCCGAATTAGGTTTTGAAGCCAAGGCCAAAGAGGTAATGAGTGCTATGCTTTGGTGATTCGTCGATAATACAAAAAAGATTTTTTATTTGAGATAAAACAAACGCCTTATTCACTCCTTGCGACTTAATAAGGCGTTTTATGGCTGAAAACAGGTTTATTTGGCTGAAAACCATAAGTTTTGATGGCGGATAGCATCAAATTTCTGCGAATTTAACGACAACATCAAACCGGGGTCTTTTTGCGCCAATTCGGTAAAACCGTTACGATTCACTTCAGATACTTCGGCAGAAACGGCGGAGATGGCGTGTTTAATGTTGGCCAACTTTTGTTCGTTACAATTAGCATCTGATTCGTTGTGCGAAATTGCGCCCGGTAATAAAACCGAACATGCGGCGATCAGTGCAAATACACCAACCTTGAAAAAACGTGACGACTGTTGTTTCTTTGATTCTTCCATTTTTCATTCCACCCTATAATCTAATTGTTCCCGAAATTCTGTAAATCCGCAGTCATTTCTTCCGCTCCCTTTTGCGCTAAATGACCGTTGACAATATCCATTTCCTGTTTCCAGCGTTCGGCATTCCAGATTTCCGCACCCACTTCCACACCCACCACATAAACTTCGGTGCCGGGCTGTAATGCCGCATAATCTCTAAAGCCCACCGGTATGGTTAACCGACCCTGCCGGGTAATTTGGTCCGGTTGAGTCATGGCGCCAAATCTGCGCATTTCACGCCGCCGCACCAGACTGCCGCCTAAGTTGCTCAACTGCCCGGCGGACTCGGCCCGCATAGCAGTGAAAACCGCTTCCGGGTAGATTGCAACGGCGCCCTCCGGCAAACAATACAGCACTATATCGCCATTGCACTGCCCGGCAAAGTCCTCAATTAAACGGGGACTAAGTTTCAGCCGTCCATTGGCATCTATAACGCATTTATCTTGTCCGCAAAAAGGCAACATCTCTTTTACCCGATTTTTTTCGAACCGATTTTAAACTCTGTTCTTTATTTTTATTTTGTGTCCACATTCCAAAATATTCCAAAATATTCCATTTGTCAAATCTAAAAGCGGTAAAATACCATTTTTTTTGTATTTATCATAAAAAAGTGGTTTATATAGGCAAAATACCATGCTTTTTGGCTCTAAAATACCATAAAGATTTTGAATGTTTGTAATTAAAACTAACAAACATTATTGGGCGTAAAATTAAGAAAATATTGATTTTGGCTAAACATAAAACACCGCCGAAAGCGGCAGGCGGGGTAGGGAAGGTGAAGCCTTTTGCGGATATTACATGATTGCAGAATATAAAAAAAGCCGCCGGAAGCGGCAGGCGGGTTTAGGGGGGTAGGGGGGGATGCCTCCGCTTCCGGCAGCTTAAATAGTCAACAATTCAAACGCTTAGCTGAACGCTTACCTAAATAAAAGGCATTCAGATTTTGCATAATTACGTTCTCTTTTTTCTGGAAACACTCACGAATAGCTTCTTCAACTACGGCCTCAAAATCGGCTTTATCGGAGTCCTGCAGGAAAAAGTCGTCCATAAGTTTGGCCAATGCCCCCAGCAGTATCGAGTTGGCGTAACGCAGATCGCCCAATTCTCTTGCCATGTCGGACGCATTTACATAATAGGCGGTCTGATTATGCCGCAGTTTGGGTTCTTTTATATTGCTGGCGTCATAAATCAAGATGCCGTTTGCTTTTAACTCCGGCAAAAATTTGTCTAACGACGGCTGATTTAGCGCCACCAGTAAATTACAGGCCGAATCCACCACCGGCGAGGCAATCGTGGTTCTGGATGCCACCACCGAACAACTGGCCGTACCGCCCCGCATTTCCGGCCCGTAAACCGGCAGATACGACACGTTAAAATTACGCAAGTTACCCATAGTGGCCAACATATAGCCGAAAGACAACACGCCTTGCCCGCCGGCTCCGGCGACTTTTAAACGGCGTTCTTTGTTAAAAAACGGCGATGGATTGCGGAAATCTTTCGATACCGAATTTTGGGAATACGGTACATATAACGCTTGTTTTACGGTTTCCGGGTCATAAATTCCAGTCGGGCGTTTAATCGGGTCGCGACTGTCGGCAATGTCTTTATACACACCGGGTACAAAATATTTGCTCATGCGGTCGTCAATGAACTCATTAACCTGCACGGCGTCCATTTTTAAATTAACCGGACAGCCGGACAGTAATTCCACAAATGAGAAACCTTTTTTGTTTATGGTATTCTGCAACGCTTTCCGCACCGCGGCTCTGGCTTTCATAATATTACTGCCGGAACTTAACGCCACCCGCTCCACATAAACCGGCGAGTCCAGCGAGGCGACCATTTCGGCCACTTTTAACGGATAACCGTCCGACATTACCGAGCGGCCCATTGGCGAGGTAATCGTCTTTTGCCCCGGCAGGGTAGTCGGCGCCATTTGCCCGCCGGTCATGCCGTAAATGGCGTTGTTGACAAAAAATACCGCCATATTTTCGCCCCGGTTGGCCGTCTGCAGAAACTCGTTCAGTCCAATGGCGCCCAAGTCGCCGTCGCCTTGATAGGATATAACGATATTATCCGGATTGGAGCGTGCCAGCCCGGTTCCCACCGCCGGAGCCCGGCCATGCGGTACACTGATGCCGAAGCAGTCAAAGTAATAATAGGCAAATACGGAACAGCCCACCGGAGAAATTAAAATTGTGCGGTCCTTAATCTCAAAGTCTTCAATTGCTTCGGCAATGAGTTTATGCAGGATACCGTGTCCACAGCCGGGGCAATAGTGCATATTTTTCTTAATATTGCCGGAGCGACGGGTAAACGTGTCAAAAAAGCCTTTACTGCGGCCATGAATAATTTCAGTTTTCATAATAATTTAGCCGTCCTTTCTACAATTTCATCCACCGAGAGCATGTTGCCGCCCATGCGGTTTATCAACTCCACCCGGCGGGAACATTGAATTGCCAGTTTTACATCTTCAATCATTTGGCCGCAACTTAATTCCACGCTGATAAAAAGTTTGGCGTTTTTGGCCAGTTCCGTTAAGATTTTCGTGGGAAACGGGAACAGGGCTTTGGGGCGCAATACCCCGATTTTCACGCCGTATTTGCGGAGTTGATCCGCCGCATTTTTGGCCAGCCGGCCGCAAATTCCATACGCCACATAAACAATGTCGGCATCGTCCAGCATATACTCTTCATACCGCTCCTCACGCAGACGGATGGTGGAATATTTTTTTTGCAGAGCAACATTATGTGCTTCCAGTTCATCCGGTTCCAAATATATGGAGGTAAAGTAGTTGGTACGGTCTTTGCCGATATCCAGCGCATTGTCCGGGATTGCTCTGGGGGGCAGGGGTTCCGGCAGTTCCACCGACTCAATCATTTGGCCGATTACACCGTCGGTCAGAATATAAACCGGAGTGGCGTATTGTTCGGCCAAATCAAAGGCTTCAAATGCCATGTCGCACATCTCCTGTGCCGAACACGGTGCCAGAATGATGCAGCGGTAACTGCCGTGGCCGCCGCCTTTTACCACCTGAAAATAGTCGGCTTGTTCCGGGCCGATGTTGCCCAGTCCCGGCCCGCCGCGCATAATGTCCACAATGACACAGGGCAGTTCCGACCCGGCCATGTAGGAGACCGCTTCCTGCTTTAAACTGATTCCCAGCCCGGAAGAGGCGGTTATGGCCCGGCGACCCGCCGCTGCGGCCCCCATAACCATATTAATGGCGCCGATTTCACTTTCAGCTTGAATAAATACCCGGCCAAGTTGCGGGAATTTGGCGGCGGCGGCGTGAGCAATTTCGCTGGCCGGAGTAATCGGATAGCCGAAAAAAGCGTCGGCACCGGCTAATAATGCACCGTAAATTACGGCCTCATTGCCGCTTAACAGGAGTTTATTTTTCAGATTCATTTTCATCGTCCTCCAGCTTTAAAATGGTGATGGCGCCGGGTTCGGGGCAGGTATAAAAGCATATTCCGCATCCTACGCACTCTTTTGGGGTTACCTCGGCGGCGGGAACGCCCATAACGTTTAGATGGACTCCCATGGTTAAAACTCCACGGGGGCAGGCATTTACACAGCGTTTACAGCCTTTGCATTCATCAAAGGCAACACGAACTTGAACTTTTCTTTTCCTCATATATTATTTCCTTTCGCAAGAATATCCAGCATTCCGGCCATAGCAAAGTTATAGACATGTTCCGCCCGGAGTTTGGGGTCATAGTTATACTCCGGAATGCCCTCCATTTGCTGGTATTGGCGAACCGGAATTACGCACATGGAAAAAATCGCTAAAACGGACATTTGCCGCTGAACTTCAGGAACTTTGTCGCCCAGAATTTCGCCAACGGCATCACGCAGAGCCGCCCGTAACACGCAAACGGTTTTGGCGTGAATATCGGCCAAATACCCGGTGGGCGAGGATAATTCGTTTAATAAGATATCATTTTCGCAGTTTTCCGGATCACTGCGGCGGGCGATGTCAGACACGATAATAGCCTGAAGGCGTTTTACGGCGGGCGACTGTTCATTTAAGTTGCCATACAGCGGATATTTTTCCATTGCTTCGGCGTGTGCAAAACTCCAAGCCTGACGATAAAGTTCGATTTTATCGCCGTAATAATAGTTAATCAAAGCGCCGTTTACGCCGGCCATAGCCGCAATATCCGCCACGGTGGTACTGCGGAAGCCCTTGCGTGCAAAAAGCGTGGCAGATGCCGCCAAAATTTTTTTCTGCGTATTATCGCCGTCTTTGCGTCGTGGCATGGTATATATCCTCATAGTTTGTAATCATACT
>CAZEHZ010000131.1:0-5355 GCA_964512385.1 uncultured Victivallaceae bacterium
GAAAATACTGCACCAGATTGTAGGTGAACGAATCAAAATTATCTAATACAAAAATCATTTTTTTTACTCCTCAACAATTAATTTATTGGCGGCCAGCTTAAGGGCTTTCATTAAGGCGGCGGCTTTATTACAGGTTTCTTCATACTCGCAGGCCGGGTCGGAATCAAAAACAATGCCGGCTCCGGCTTGTACCGTTACTTGACCATGACGGATTTCAAAGGTGCGGATGGTGATGGCTAAGTCCATATTATGCGAATAACTGAAGTAGCCCATGGCACCGCCGTAGGCTCCCCGGGGCGACTCTTCCAGTTCATGAATCAACTGCATGGCACGGACTTTGGGGGCGCCGGACAAGGTTCCGGCTGGGAAGGCGGCTTTTATCAGGTCAAACGCATCGATACCTGGGTTCGGCATTGCTTCAATGGTGGAGACCAAATGCATAACGTGCGAATAACGTTCCACCGTCATAAAATTCTTTAACTGCACACTGCCGGGGGCGGCAATGCGGCCAAGGTCGTTGCGGCCTAAATCCACCAGCATCAGGTGTTCGGCACGTTCTTTGGGGTCGGATAACAGTTCATCGGCCAGACGGCGATCCTCGGCAGGATTTATGCCACGCTTGCGGGTGCCGGCAATCGGGCGGAGCGTGGCGGTTTGATGGTCCAGCTTGCAGAGGGTTTCGGGCGAAGAACCGATTAGAAGATTGTCGCCCAGTTTCATATAAAAGGTGTAGGGCGACGGATTGACTAAGCGCAACGCCCGGTAGAGTTGTAACGGGTCAACGGAGAGTTCGCCGCTGAAACGCTGAGAGAGGACTAATTGAATCAGTTCGCCGTCATGAATATACTGGCGGGCTTTTTGCACTTTAGCCATATAGTCGTCACGGGACATTTCGGGGGTTAAGCTGACTTGAGCGTTGGTGACTTGAGGGGCGGCGGTTACGGAGGCCGGGCGGCTGATTTTATGGCTTAAAAGTGTTAAACGCTGTTGAGCATAGTCATAGGCGGCCCGCAGAGAGGAGAATTCGGCCGGGCGAACGCAGATGCTGAAGATTTTAATGTGTTTTTGATTGTCAAAAATAATCATTTCGTCGGTCAGCATAAAGGCGGCCTCCGGCACGGGCGGGGTGGCTTTGGGGGCGGGGAGGGTTTCAAATTGATTCACAATTTCGTAGCCCATAAAGCCGACGGCGCCGCCGAAGAGCGGGGGTAGTTCCGGGAGCTCCGGAGCGGAAACGGATTTTAGGAGTTCACGTAAAGCCATAAAAGCGCCGTTGGGCGAAGGCAAAAGAGTTTTTTCGCCGTTGGGGAGGGGTTGATAAAAGGGTTGATTGTGTTCTACGGTAAAGATGGCACGGGGATTAAGGCCGATAAAAGAGTAGCGGCCGAATTGTTCGGAATTTTCCACACTTTCCAGCAGAAAAACGTTGGTTTCGGCGGTTAATTTGGCCAATACGGATACGGGGGTATCGATATCGGCGATTTCGCGGCGGTAGACCGGAATCAAATTGTAGTCGGCGGCCAGTTGGCAAAACAGTTCAAAAGTCATCATTTGGGGTGTCCTTTCCGGGCATAAAAAAAGCGGGCTGAATGTTGAATAATTCAGCCCGCTGTAAGCCCGATAAAATTTTATATTAAAAAAAATCGTATCTAAAAAATAAACTCTGTTGGTATATACGCTTGCCAGTTATTTGGCAGGTATTGTTGCCGTTATTTGGCAGTAACGCTTGTCGTATTGGGGAAACGGACTGATTTTCTTTAACCAGCCCAACCTGATTGGAGTAACTTTGACATATGGAGCGGCTTTCAGTTAGTTGACCGCCCTCATTCAGCCGACCAGCTTCATTCAGCCGACCGCCCTCATCAAGCGACCATCTTTTACTTGCCAACCCTTACTTGCCAACCCTTACTTGCCAACCCTTACTTGCCAACCTGGCCAATTTCTATACGAACAGAGAGGCTATAGCGGGCTTTCGCCACAACCATCGCCAACAGAAAACTGCGCTGTTCAAGAAATCGGACATCAAAAACTCCATTTTTTTGTTTGATAAAGATAATTTAGCATGAGAAGAAAAAAAGTCAAGGGGAGGGTTGTATTTTTTTTTAAAGGTTGTACATTATGGATATTATGAGTACACAAAAAATATTGAATGTATTAAACGGAACTTGCACAAAAGCCCCCCAAAACGGCGGGGAGAATTGCTGCTGGTTGGAAAATTATTTGCTGGGGCAGGTGCCGGGACATCGGGACTGGGGGGAGTTTTTGCCGGTTCGGGCGGGCGAGTTAAGCCGGTTTTCCGGGGAGTCGGTTACGCAGGTAAGCGAAAAACTGGCGGCATGCCGGGAGCAGGTGTTGCAGGCGGCGGCCGATGAAGAGTATAAAATTTATTTGTATAATGACGGGTGCGTGTTTGACCAGTTGTTGTATATAATGGTGATTCGGGAGTTGTTTGAGTTTGACGAGCTGGCGGCACGGATATATATGGTAAATAAGAACGGCACGCCGGAGGAGTTAAGCGATGATGATTTGGAGATTGGCGCTACGGCGGCGGGAGCGTTTACGGGGCAGGACCCGCGGGGGATGCTGGTGTTTATCATGGCGCATAACGGGATGCTGAATAAATATCCGTTTTTAACTGCGGCGTTTAAACGGCTGCTGCAGGAGTTGCCGGACGGAAAGAGCGGGCTGGGTTATAGTCAGGAACAGGTGCTGAGGCAGCTGGAAAAGTCGGCAGAAACGTTCGGCGGCCTGCATAAAAAGATGCAGACATTGGGGGATATGGAGCATTTTACGGATTTGGAACTGAAAAAAACGTTGGCGGAGTTGGCGGAAACGGTAACGGAAGCGGACGGAAAATATATGTTGACGGAATCCGGAAAACAGGTTTTAAGCGGAAAAAAGGACTTTTTAAGTTTGCCGGGCGGACGGGTTCGCTATGTGGGCGGCGTAAAGATAGAACCGGGGAAACGGAATTTTAAGCGCAGAATGTTTAAGAATAATTTAGAAGTTTTTGAAGGATAAATGAGGTTATGGCGATAAAGGAGTTGTTTTCGCAGGCCGAAATAGCGGAGCGGATAACGGAATTGGCGGCGGAATTGCGGGATTATTATAATGATAAAGATGTTACCGTAATAATGATGATGAACGGGGCGGTATTTTTTGCCTCCGATTTATTGCGTTGCTGGGGGGAGCACCGTAGATTGCACATTGATTCTTTAGGGGCAAGCAGTTATGTGGATGATAAGTCATGCGGAAAACTAACGATTCGGGGTGGGTTGAAGCTGCCGATAGCACAGCGGCATGTATTGTTGGTGGATGATATATTGGATAGCGGCTTGTCATTATTAAGAACGGTGGAGTACTTAAATACGTTAAATCCGGCGTCGGTAAAGACTTGTGTGTTGATCGACAAAAATGTGCCGCATACGGGGCTTAAACAGGCCGACTGGTGTGGTTTTAAGTCGCCGGATAAATATCTGGTGGGCTACGGGATGGACAGCGAAGAGTGTTTTAGAAATTTGCCGTTTATCGGCATAATGCGTAACGATTAGAGGATAAAAATGGGTATTTTAAGGGGAGGAACTACGCTTTTAGGCGTGGTGTTTCTAATTCTGACGGGGGTATTTATGATTGGTTGTAAAGCTTCACACACCGGGTCTTACGACTCGCTGGCGGTCTATACCGAGTCTATACCGGATCCGGTGTGGGCGCAAATTAAGGATTACGAAGGCCCGGCAAGACGGCCGATAATTGTGGTGCATGGTCTGCTGGGCTCTAAATTGACGGACAGTGCCACGGGGCGGACGGTGTGGGGTAATTTTTACCTGTCCGGTTTTGACCACGAATTTTTCCGTTCAATCAGCCACCCGATGCAGTACGGCGTGCCGCTGAGCGGGATACATGACAATATTTATGCGTCTGAATTTATGGCGTTTGCCGATATAAAACTGTTTGGTGTAAATTTTGAACGGCCCAGCTACTCCGGCATGCTCGACTTGCTGAAGGAGGCCGGTTATGTGCTGGAGGGCGAAAAGCTCCCCCGCGGCAAACACTATCCTACGTTGTTCCTGTTTTATTACGACTGGCGGCGGGACCCGGTGGAAAACGCCGCCCGACTTTATGATTTTGTGCTGGAAAAACAGCAGATGCTGGCCAAAGTTTATAAAGACCGCCATAATGTTACCGGATTTGATGTTAATTTTGATATCATCGCCCACTCCATGGGCGGCTTGATAACGCGCTATTTTTTAATGTACGGCAATCAGGATATGCCGGGCAACGGCACGCCGCCGCACTTGACCTGGGCGGGGGCGGAGTATGTAAATAATGTGGCGATAGTTGGATCCCCGAACGCCGGATATCTGGATACGTTGCTGGAGATGACCGGGGGGTTGTCATTAAACGTGGCGGCGCCGTTGATTCCGGCCGGAGTGGTGGCCACGCTGCCCAGCTATTATGCGATGCTGCCGTCTAATGAAGCCGGCGGGAGCGTATTGAACCGGAATGGCGAAGAGGTGGATATATTTGCCCCGGAAGTGTGGATAGAAAACAACTGGGGACTGGCGGATCCGGAACAGGATGAGACCTTAAAAATTCTGTTGCCGAATGTCTCGGACAAAGCCCGTCGCCGTGAAATTGCCTTGGAACACATGACAAAATGCCTGAATCGGGCCAGACAGTTTTCGGACTCGATTCAAGTGCAGAAACGCCAGCCAAGCCACCTGCGGATTGCGTTGTTTGCGGGGAATGCGGTAATGACGAGTAAATGTGCGAAAGTAATCAACTCCCGTGGAACGCTGGCGATAATAGAATATGCGGCCGGAGACGGCAAAGTATTATTGTCCAGCACCAGAAACGACCGTTTTGTGAATGGCGTTTGGGAGTCGCCGATAAAATGGCACAGCACCAATTTTCTACCGGCGGCGCATATGGGAATAACCCGCAGTAACAACTTCGGCACGAATTTGCTGGGCTTTTTGCTGTTCACCTACAACCTAAGCGAATAACAGACCCGGAACCGGATTAGTCGGTAACTATATAAATTAAAAACTTGAAATAAAAGGTATCATAAATGGAATCGGTATTAGGCATAGAAGTTTCAGATAAGCATAATGTTTTACCGGGATACACTATGTTGCATTGTCCGGAAAACAGAATGAATGATTTATTTGAAAAAGATACTGCCTTGACTCTTTCTGATTCTCCAAGGAAATCGATTTATAAAAAAAGAGTCAAATCCTCTGTAAATAGTGGAAAAAAAGCAAAACCGTTTTTGAAGTGGGCGGGGGGCAAAGGACAATTAAAGTAGAGATAGAACAATATTATCCATTTAAAAATGGTAATATAAAAAAATAT
>CAZEHZ010000132.1:0-5310 GCA_964512385.1 uncultured Victivallaceae bacterium
CTAAAGCTACTTGCCGCCTTGTCTACAACAAAAATCACCTTTTGCATTATCGACTAAGTACCTTCTTACGGTTCGCGCAGCGACTCATCCAGCATCTTAATCAACGGATGGAAGATGTAGGTTATAATGCGGCGCTGTCCGGTAATAACTTCCGCCGTAGCTTCAAGCCCCGGCTGTAAGCGATAATTGTCCGGTTCCTTTTTAAATCCCGAATCAAGCGTTACCCAACCGCGATAATAGGTGTTGCCGGTTAAAGCAACTTCCATATTTTGCGCCTGCTGTCTGGTAAACGCATCTTCGCTGATCTGCGTTAGTTTACCTTCCATCGTACCCCATACCTGGAACGGATATGCGGCCAGTTTTACCCGCACTTGCTGTCCTAAATGAACTTTGCTGACGTCTTTGGCCGGAATTTCAATTTCCACCACGTACCCGGCATCCACCGGCACTAAAGAGATCAACGGTTCGGCTTCACGCACGGCAGAACCTCTGGAATACTTAGCCACTTCCTGCACAATCGCATCGCACGGCGCAATAATTTTGTAGTAATCGCGATACCGCTTAACTTTTTCCATCGCCTGCTGATACTGGGTAAGTTCCTGTTCGGCGGTATTAAAATCACTGGCCACCTGTTCACGCCAAGCCTCAATATAAGCCAGACGTTCGGCCTGATTACTGGCCAACTGCGCCATATAAGTCGGCAGAGAGTTGCGGTACTGGGTTAAAGTACCCTCATAACTGATGCGGTTCATTTCCACCTGCACCTGTTCCAGCGACGCAATGGCGCCTTTAGACGCCATATACTTATATGCCTGAACGGTCTGGTCAAACTCTTTTATCATATTTTCGTATGTAATAATTGAGTCTTTAACAGATGCAATCTGGCTTTCGGTCGTCTTAATGGCCGAGTCATAATATGCCACTTTAGAGTCATACGTCCGTTTGCGTTGTTCAAACAATACCTGTTGAATTTGCTGATTACGGTCATTCGGATCTTTCGGCACATACTTGGTTTCCATAAATTCCGCCAGCAACCGTTCATATGTCGGCTCCGCCTTAGCCAAAAGTTCTGAATAATTCACATAGTCGGCCTCGTTCACGGTGGGGTCAAATACAAACAGGACATCGCCTTTATGCACTAGATCGCCTTCCCGCACGTTTATGTCCTCAATAATCATTCGCTCAATCGGCATCATGGTGATATTCGACTGTACCGACACAATTTTACCGGTACAGCGCACCATAACATCCACCTTATAAATGCTGGCATACACAATGGCCACCACAAAGAGCAGAAACAGCCACAATACGCCAAGATTCGCCCACCACGGCAACTTGCGATTAGCCAGCTCAATGGCGTCCGGCTGAAACTCAATGGCGGAATTCGCCAATACGATTTGGTTTTTATCTTTTTTACTCATAATTACTTAACCTCCGGCGTAATCTGATGACGCCCAAGTTGTTGCTGCCAGAATTCACGATACGTACCCGGCTGATTCAGCAGTTCCATATGCGGCGCCATCGCCGCCTTTGTACCATTTTCCATTACCAGAATATTGGTTGCACCGCTGACAATTGACAATCGGTGAGAAATAATCAGCACAGTTCTGCCTCTGGCAATAGCCGACAGGTTATTCTGAATTACGTTTTCACTTTCCGGGTCCAGCGCGCTGGTGGCCTCGTCAAAAATCAAGATAGCGGGGTTGGTCAGCAACGCACGGGCAATCGCCAGTCGTTGTTTCTGCCCGCCGGACAAGTTGGAGGCGTTTTCCTCCAGCATCGTGTCATAGCCTTTTACCAGCTTCTGTACAAACTCATCGGCACCGGCCAGCTTAGAGGCGTAAATAATTTCCTCCAGCGTTGCCGAGCGTTTGGTCAGGCAGATATTATCCCGCACCGTACCGTTAAAGAAGTAGTTTTCCTGCAACACCACCCCGATACTGCTGCGCAGGTGAGTTTTTTCGATTTCCCGAATATCAATGCCGTCAATTTTAATCAAACCGCCCTGCAGCGAGTACAACCCCTGCAACAGCTTGGTAAGCGTGGTTTTACCCGACCCGGAACGCCCGACAATCCCAAGCGAAGTACCGGCCTTAAGCTCCAGACTGAAGTTCTTGATTACCTGCGGAGTATCCGGCGTGTACTGGAAGGTTACATTTTCAAATGTAATATTGCCCTTCAACGGGTTGCGTACTCCGCCGCCCATCGGTTCCTGCGGCGTATTCATTACCACGCCCAGCATTTTTACCGACAACGCCACCTGCTGATACTCATGCACCAGCCCTACCATCTTTACCAACGGCCCGGTTACCCGGCCGGACAGCATCTGAAACGCAATCAATTCCCCGACCAGCAACTGCAGTCCGAACACCATGTTCGTCCCCATATAGATAACCGTAACGGTCATCAACATTTCCAGGAACGTACTCAGTGTTTTCGCCGTCATCGAGATTTTCCCAACCCGGAAATACGCATTAATCGCATACGCCGTAGAGTCATTCCACGCCTTTTCCTGAACCGGTTCAATGGCCAGCGACTTTACGGTTCTAATCCCGTGAATCGCCTCCACCAGCATACTCTGCCGTTTACCTTCCGCATTATACAGTTCATGCAGACGACGCTGGAACGGGCGGATTAACACCCCGATCACGCACGCCATCAGGAATGAAAAGAAGATTACCACGCAGGTCAATTTTACGCTGTACAACAGCAAAAACGGAATAAACACCACCAGCGTAGACAGTTCCAAAATGGTGAAAAACAAATTGCCGGATAAAAACCCGCGGATGCGTTCCGTCTGCTGCATATGTTTCAGCAGTACGCCGGACGGCACCCGTTCAAAAAAGTCAATCGGCAGCCGCATCAAATGGCGGAAAGTTTTAGTGGCGGTATTAATATCTATTTTGTTAGTAGCAAACAACAGCAGATAACTGCGTAAAAACTCCATAACTGCGTTAAATACCAACGCAATACACACACCAACCATTAACGTGTGCAGTGTAGTTACCGTACCGTTTGCCAACACTTTATCCACAATAATCTGGAAGAACAGCGGAATCGCCAACGCTACGCCGGTCATCGCCAGCACCGCCAAGGCAATCTGCCCGAATACGCCCTTTAACTTAATAAATTCCGGCATAAACCACAGCAAACCGAACGGCTGGTCGTCGTCGGTCAGCTTAAATACCCGCTTCATCATAATGGCACGGCCGGAGCAGTTTTCTTCAAACTCCTCTTTGGTCCAGAATAAAAACCGCTGGCCGCTGGATTCCGGACGGGTTTCCGGGTCCACCACCACCAGATTACGGTTGTTTTCGTCTTTTGGCCGGAAGCCGCACAGCACGATATACTTGCCGTTTTTCTTCTGCATCATGATCGGGTAAGCGCGCCCCAGCCGGCTTAACGTTTCCCACTTCAAGTTGCGGGTAGAGGCCTTCATGCCGCTGTCTTTGGCCATCTTCAGAATCAAACGCTCTGCGGGTTCTTCTTCGCCAATCGCATACTCATGCATTAAACTGCGCATATCCACCGGCAGGTTATGATGCTTGGCAATGCTGGTCAGCGAAAAAAGTGCCGTATAGCGTGAAGTATCAATAGGTTGTAAATTCTGGAACAACAACGCTACGCCGTTCCATTTACTATCCACCTGTTCACACGGGCAGGAGCCGACCTTTTGCGGCCCGGCAATCGACGGGTCAAAAATCGTTACATTGCGGCGGGCAAAAAATGCCGCCAAATCAACAATGCAAACCCAGTTGTTGTTCTTTAACTGTAATAAAGCCGGCCCGTGATAAGATTCAAACTTATCTTCGCCCTGCTTTACCAACAGCGGGCTCAATTCGAGCTGCTCCGCCAAGGCCAATAACGCCTTGCCGCTGTCTTCGGCATAACTCTGACGCACCTGTTCTGTAATCAAGGCATCAAAGTTAACATTACGCCGCAGATTGTTCATCATGCTGTTTAAGCAGACAATCCCGGTTGGATACTGTACTGTTTCCATTTAGTATTCTATCTTCTTCTGTATTTTTTTACCGGCCGCACATGCCCGAAACGGTTTCATACGGCAAGCCCTGCAATGCTGCGGATTAGGGACGCAACATACGAATTTTTACATTTTAACTTATACTTATTACACCCTTAAGCATAAGAATAAATTCAAACATTTGGTAATAGAACACCGCTTTGATAATTTGTCAAGGCGAAAATAGTATTAAACGCAATTATTTTTCGTCTAATACAACCTGCACACCATGTTTCTGCAATATTTCCAAATTTCCCCGGTTCGCCTTTACCGGATTACAAATCCGCACCCGTGTAACCTTGCAGTAAATTATTGCGCCGGTGCAGTAAATACAGGGGGCATCGGTCAGCACAATTTCGGCGGGAGTCTGATTTTTTAACAGCTCCGTTACCGCATGGGCGGGCAGTCCGGCCTGGCTGGTTTGTGATTTTGCCATAATTATTTCCGGAGCGGTAACTGCACCGGCGGCGGCACAATCATGCACGCCGGAAGCCGCCGCCAAATACCGCAGTCCGGTGGTCAAATCCGCATTTAAATTTGACGGATTTTTGACGGATTCCGCTTTTTCCGCCATTGTGTTTTTTAAAGTATCTTCTTCAGGTTCAATATATTGAACAACTTCCGTCATTTTTCCGTCATTTTTATTTTCGTTAATTTCCGGCACCGTCTGCCGATACTCTTTTACGGCGGTTATCGGGGTGGTGTCCGTCATATTTTCCGTCAAATTCTCCGTACTTTTAACGGTTAAAAAGTTGCCAAACGCCTCATTCAGCAGTGCTAAATTGGTGCGGTTGTCATATACGTTCCCCGGAGTCAGCATTACCAACTGCGATCCGGCGGGCAATCTGCTCATCAACCGCAATGCGGCTCCGGCTTCGCCAATGCGGGGTTCATCGGCAATTAGCGTAATTTGCTTGAGTTGGCCAGCCGCAATCAGCCATTGGCCGGAGTCGACATGCAGTTCCCGCCAAACCTTGCTCAAGGCGCCGTCCGGCAACACCGGCATGGTTTCACCCAACCCCAGTAAAATCGGTTTTACCAGCACAATTTTTGCCACTTTTTCCGAATTTTGCGCCGCACTCCGCACCGCCACAATGCCGCCCCAGCCGTTGCCCCATAAAATTACCGGAGCCGGACTGGTATCTATCAATCCGGTAACTTTTTCCACCGCCGCCATCGTATCCGCATCGGAGTCAAACACCACGGTTTTTACACTTAAGTTACGTTCTTCCAACATTTTAACTAAAGACATTCCCCGTCGGGGATAGTCAAATACCGTAATATCATTA
>CAZEHZ010000133.1:0-4949 GCA_964512385.1 uncultured Victivallaceae bacterium
CTGGAGGCCGGAGTCGGCGAATCCAGCGGCGGCAAACCGCCAACCCTATTGGAGCTTAATCCTAAACAGTTTGCGGCCATCGGCGTAGACATGGGTAACGGCGCCCAGATTCGGGCGTTGCTGTTTGACGGTAACACCGCCGTGACTGACCAGGTGGAAACCGATTACAATAACTCCTTTAACGGCATTGTGGACGGAATTGCAAAAGTGGTTAAAATTTTACAACTCCGTAATGCTGAAAGTTTTAATATCTGCGGAGTTGGCCTTGCCGTTCCGGGCGTGGTGGATACCGACGAAAATGAAATTATGTTTTCGGCCAACTTTGATATTGCCAATCATAATATGGCCGACACGCTGGAGAGCCGGTTAAAGTTACCGGTAAAACTGGTGAATCGAGCCAGAGCCGCCGCATTAGCCGAATGGCGCCGAAATGTAAATAATAATAATTCAGACAGTTTCGTCTATATTAACTTTGATTTTGGTATCGGGTCGGTTACTTATCACGGCGGCCTGCTTAACGGGCAGAACTTTTCCGCCGGAGAAATTCGTGATATGATTGTGCCGCGTAACGACGGCGGTATTTTGAGTTACGGGCCATTGGAAAGCACCTTGCAGCGGATTTTTGCCGAATACGGCACCGGGGCGGACCCGAATTGTTATCGCCGCTACCTTACGCCATGTTTGTATGTGATAAAACTTTTCTCGCTGATTATGGACCCGGATCGTATTGTTTTGGGCGGGCGCTTTATGCTGCTGGGGGAAAGTTTTCTGGTGGAACTGCGCAACATGCTTCAGCACGAACTGCCGCAACGCAAACATTTGACGGAACTGCAATTTAATCAGTCCGGACTGAATGGCGTGGCCGGCGGAGCGGCGTTGAAAATTTTACAAACCTATGTGAATAATTTGAATATTGAGGATTTATAGCGCAAAATGAGTACAACGTCATGGGTTGACTTGCAGGTAAACGGCTATATCGGGGTGGATTTTTCTTCGCCCCGGCTTACTGCGGAGGATTTTTTGCGGGCGGCGGACGCCATGCTGAACAGCGGTACCGGCATTTTTCTGCCAACCGTAATTACCAGCCGCCGCAGTTTATATCAACGCAACCTGCCGCTGATTGTTGAGGCGGTGGAACGGCATGGTTTAACCAAACATATTCCCGGTTTGCATCTGGAAGGGCCGTTTTTGGCCAATACTCCGGGCTATGTGGGGTGCCATAACCCTAAATACACGCTGCCCCCGTTACAGACGTATTTTGACGAGTTATACAATCTATCCGCCGGAAAATTGAAGTTGATTACCTTGGCGGCAACTCCGGCGGCTACCGGGCTGATAAGTTATATCAGTCAAAAAAATGTAGTGGTTTCGCTGGGGCATCATAATGCGGGTATGGATAATTTAGACTCCGCCGCAACCGCCGGGGCAAAACTCCTTACTCACTTGGGCAACGGTATTCCCAATCAAATCGCCCGGCATAATAATCCGGTTTTTGCCGGATTAGCCGAAGACGCTTTAACCGCTATGGTGATTACCGACGGGCATCATTTGCCGGCCAACGTGATAAAGTGTTTTCTGCGCTGTAAAACGGCCGACCGTTTTATTGTGGTAAGTGATGCCTCGCCCGCCGCCGGATTACCTCCGGGGCGTTATAATGTATTGGGGAATGATGCTATTTTAGATGAGAGCGGCAAATTATATAATCCGGTTAAAGAGTGTTTAGTCGGGTCGGCGGCGAATTTAAGCGACTGTATGAAATTTTTAGCCTCGCTGAATCTGCTTACGCCCGAAGAGTTGATAAAAGTAGGCCGCACCAACGCCTTGAAAATGATTGGGTTGGCAGATGAATAAGAAAATGAATATTGCGGTAATCGGTATCGACTCCAGCCATACGCTGGAGTATGTCCGGCGAATGCAGGATGAAAGTTTTGATGCGGCTCAGCGGGTGCATACCTTGCAGGCCGTAAGTTGCATGACACTGGTTACGCCGTTCCAAAATGCCGAAGGCGTGGCCGCCCGTTCTGAACTTCTGCGTAATTTGCATGTGGCGGTTACTACCGATTTTGCCACCGCCGTGGCCAATGCCGACGCCGTTATGGTGGAACTGAATGACCCGGCCACCCATGTGGAATATATGGAAAAGTGTTTGAAGCTGGGTAAACCGGTTTTTCTGGATAAACCCTTGGCGGACACTTATGAAAACGGCCAGAAAATCATTGCGGCGGTGCGACGGGCCAATGCCAAATTTTTCACCTCGTCGCCATTGCGGTTTGCCGCCGATGTTCAAGCGGCTCATCAAGCGTTGCCGTTACCGGAAAGTTGTTACTTGTGGGGGCCGATCGGCCAAGCCGCCAGCGGCAGTAATCTGGTTTGGTACGGCATTCATGTGTTTGAAATGCTGAATTTACTTATGGGGCGTGGCGCCGTTTCGGTACAATGCATGGCGGACGAAGCGGGCTTGCTTTGCACCATATTATATCAAGGCAACCGGCGGGCGGTAATTGAACTTACTAAACAGGCCTACCGCTACGGCGGCGTGTTGCGAGACCGCTTTACCCCGGAAATTTTGTTCAACGTAAATGCGCCGAACGCCGAATTTTACGGTGAAACGTTAAAGCAAATTGAAAAATTTTTCCACACCGGAGTCGCTCCGGTAGCAATGGAAGATGCGTTGGAAATAATGAAAATGCTCTCGGCGGCCGATGACTCGGCCAACGCCGGCGGACAGATTATAAAACTATAGCAGGTTGGATTATGAAAGATTTTCTTAAGCAGTTAAATGTGGCGGTAGACTCGGTAAAAGATGAGTTAATCAGCCTGTCAACCGATATTTTAAATCACCCGGAAATGGGCAATAATGAGTTTCATGCGGCTAAAATCCAGAGTGATTTTCTGGAAAAACACGGCTTTAAAGTAACCCGGAATTTTGGCGGTAAACCCACGGCATTTTGCGGCGAATTCGGCAGTGGCACGCCTCGAATTGCGGTGTTCAGTGAATTTGACGCCCTGCCCTCCGGCCACGCCTGCGGACATCATTTAATTACGTTAAGTGCGTTAAGTGCCGCCATCGGCTTAAAGGCGGTGCTGACGGCGGAGCAACTGCCCGGCACGATTGTCTTAGTCGGTTCTCCGGGCGAAGAAGCGTTGGGCGGCAAAATTGATTTACTAAATGCCGGAGTTTTGGATGACCTTGATTTTGCGCTGATTACGCATCCGTTTGAATGCACCAATACCGACCCCGGCAACTTGGCGGTCGGCCGTTACGATGTAATCTATCACGGCAAAGCCGCCCATGCCTCTGTTGCCCCGGAAGAGGGCATAAATGCGTTAGATGCCCAGAATCTGTTTTTTAACGGTATCGCTTTTTGGCGCCAGCAGATGCCGGACTCGGCCAGAGTACACGGCACGATTACCGACGGCGGCGGCATGCCGAACGTGATTCCCGCCCATACCTCAAGCTTCTTTTATGTGCGCAGTACCGACAACGCCACGCAATCCAAACTTGAAGCCCGTTTTGAACGCATGGCGCAAGGCGCGGCCATGATGACCGATTGTAAACTGGAGTTGCGGAAATATCCAAACAGTTACGCCGCCAACAAACCTGCGCCGCAGTTAGAGGCCGTAATGCGGGAAAGTGCCGTGGATGCCGGCTTTAAATTAAGCAAAATAACCCAGAAAATCTCTACCGATTTTGCCGATGTAACTTTGCGTTGCCCCGGTGTAAATTTGATGTTTGACGTTGTCGGCACCGGAGCGGTGGTACCGTTGCATTCGGCTGATTTCCTCCATTGCGGCAGTCAACCGTTTGCCTTTGCTCAAGCGATGCGGGCCGGAGTCGCCGTAGCGTTGACGGCGGTAAAATTATTCAGCAATCCGGATTTGCAAGCCAAAATAAAACAGGATTTTGAAATTTTATAAAAAAGCAAATTTTAATGAATAATCCTTGACAAGTTAGTTTATTGTGCTATTGTTAAAACGTATCAATAAAAAAGGACGAAAGGATTTTTCATGCTGAAAAAAGTATTTATGGCGGCCTTGACCGGTGGGTGCGCTTTGAATTTGCTGGCGACAGTTGCCGCCACACAATTTCCGGAAATTAAGACGAATGAATTGTTACACAGTTATCAGCCGGGCAACAATATGGTTTTGCCCGCACCGCAGAAAATCAGCTATAACAGTCAGGAGTTTAAGGTTTCAGCTCTGGATACCTATCAGGTGAAAATCGCCGCCGATAACCCGGACGCCGAACGGTTAAGAAGAGCCGCTGAACGGTTGTTGGTGCAGGAAAGTAATCTGCCGGTGGCCGCCGGAGCTGAAAACTCCAGAATCCAAATTGAAGTAGCCAATGATCCCGCCCTGCCGGAAAATGAGGAAGGCTACACCGTAAAAATTGATGCTAATCAAGTTGTAGTGCGTTCACGTTCGGCACGTGGGGCGTTTTATGGGATGCAGTTACTTAAAGAGTTGCGTACCGCTTCCGGCTTCCGCGGTGCCGAAGTTACCGACTGGCCGGTAATGACAAGCCGTTCGATTTTAATGATGGTGGATAAAGACTCCGCCGATTTCCATGCCGGGCAGATTCGGGATATTCTTGCCCCGATGCGCTTTAACCAGTTGATTATTGAAGCTGAATATGTAAAGTGGGACGCCACTAAGGATATTCATCAGGACTGGGGGATAGAAAAAGACGATTTGCGTAAATTAATCGCCTTTGCCAAAGACAATTTTATGGAGGTGGAGCCGCTTTTACAGACTTTAGGCCATTGCGAATGGTTGTTTAAAGACGGCAAAAATCTGGATATGGCCGAATATCCGTACACACCGTACGCCTATAACGTGTCTCACCCCGGCGTGTATCCGCTGATGACGGCGATTATGGAGGAGATTGTAGACGTGTTCCTGCCCACCCGTCTGCATATCGGCCATGACGAAGTTGCTTGGGGAACCCC
>CAZEHZ010000134.1:0-4779 GCA_964512385.1 uncultured Victivallaceae bacterium
ATCTCTGAAGCAATTGTCAAGCCTAAATTAACTTTTATCCTAAAATAATCCCGCTTGCTTCTGACGTAAACGTTTAAAAACCGTTTTTGGGGTGCAGGCGGGCAGGGTGTAATATATATATCTGAATACACGCTTACAGTATTGGCATTTTTTACGATGGGAAAACGCCGCATGACGCCTTTGCCGGGATTAAAACTTTACTTCGGCTTGAATCGGAGTCGGCGGCATTTCGGCTTTCGGCAGGAAGAGTAATACTGTGGTGCCGATACCTAATTTACTCTTGATTTGCAGCCAGCCGTAATGATGCGTAACGGCTCCGTATACCATCGGCAACCCCATGCCGGTGCCTTCGCCTACGGATTTGGTGGTGAAGAATGGGTCAAGCGCATGTTCCAAGGTGGCTTTGTCCATACCGCAACCGTTATCACGCACCATCACAAAGTAATAGTTGTTAATGTCTACCGGCGGCGAGTTTGCTCCGATAGTAAGCGGCAGTTCCGGCGCAATCGGCGCATGGGCGGCTAAACCGCAAATAAGCTCCAACTGCGGCGGAAAACTGGGTGGATTGTTTTTTAACGCATCCAGCGCATTAAACAGCAAATTTAACATAACCTGCTGTAGTTGAACCAAGTCGCCATTGATATTTAACGGTATGTCTCCGGTTAATACCCGCAAATCAATGTCCTTGATTTTATTGGGCAAAAAGAGTTCGGCACTCCGGCTGACCAATTCACGCAGGTCAATTTCCACAATCTGATATTTACCTTTACGGGCAAAGCCCAGCAGTTGCCGGGTCAATTTTCCAGCCTGCTCCGCCACATCGGCAATCTTATGCAGGTGAGCCAGATACGACGGATCCGGGTTAGTAAATTTCAGCTCCAGCAAATCCAAATGGCCTAAAATGGCATGAATATAATTGTTAAAGTCGTGCGCAATGCCGCCGGTGAGTTTGCCTAACGCCTCCAGACGCTGAAGGTGGGAAACTTGCTCCGCCAACGTTGTACGCTCGGCGGCCAGACGGGTTTCGGCGGTAATATCACGCCCCATCAGCAACAGCATCGGCTGTTCTTTCAGGAAAATTACCGACACCACCGCATCCATCACCACTTCCTGCTTATCAGCCAGCGGCAGTGTTATTTTACGGCGGATACTGCGCAGGGGGTCGGGATAGTCCAGCAACTCGGTACGCACCACATTTTCCAGCTTGCATAACGGCCAGAAATTACTGTGCATTAACTGCTCCACGCTGTTACATTTTAAGGTGCGCAACGCCGAAAAATTAGCGTCGGTAACATTGCCGGCGGCATCCATCAACACAATCATGTCGCTGGCGTTCTGCATTATGGCCTGATGACGGTTTTCCCATTCAAAGATGTTGCGTTCCAGCATCTTGCTGCGGCCGTAACCACCTAAAAAGGCAAATAATATTTCCAGCGGAGCCGCTTTTACCACTTTATCCGCCTCTTGTTCAATCAATTTTAAGTAGCCGCAGGTGAGGGCGGCCAAAATTATCGCCGCCGTCAGCCCGACCGGGATAAAGTCCAGCATTTTTTCGGCAAAATAACGGTGGCAGTTGTAATGCAGCAGCACAATACAGCCCAAAAATAGAGAGATATTGATGATATAGGTGAACACGGCACTGAAAAATTGCGGTAACTGCAACTTCCGCAACATGGTATAACAAATCGGCAAGGTGAAGGTCAACAGAAAAAGGCATAGCAATATACTTATACTCTGGTGCCAAATTTGCTGTAAATACTGCTCCAGCAAATCGATGTCGCCGACAACGTGCCGATTTACCGCCAGCCAGTTCATTTGCAGTAACGTCAGCTTACAGACATATAAAAAACCGCCGCAACCAGCTAACTGTGCCACCATGATGCGCTGTGTAACCAGCGTGCCCTGAGTAATATAGGTTAGTAAAACCGCCGCCATGCAGGGCAGAATCAGGCTTAGTCCCACCGGTAACTGTAAGGCAAACGGCAAGGTTTTACTGACTTCCAATTCAAGATTTCCGGCGTATAAAATTATGCCGGTAAACATAAATACCCCCAGCAAGGTAACAAATGCCGCCGAACCCAGGACGCCACGCAGTTTATGTAATAAAAACAGTGCGCTGACGGCAAAAACCAGTTCAATCACCCACATGGTAATCACTGTTATTGTATTGCTCATTACTTATACCTTTAATTGTGTAAACTGTTCCGCACCAATTCCGCCCGCACGGAGTCCAATTCATTAATGCAATGTTCATGCTGACTCAATTTTTGTAAATGAGCCGGATTAACCCGGATGAACAAATCATTCACCGTGTGGATATTTAGTGCGTTAAACATTTGCAAATCAACCCCTAAACGCAACATGGACAGGAAGTTTAACGCCTCTTCATTACTGAGTATATAGCCGTGCCGCAAAATACCGTAAGCCCGGCCGACCTGGTCCAAAACAAAGTTTGACCGGGTGGCCAGCAGGGTTTTCCGGGCAATCTTTTCCAGTTCAATCAATTTGGTGATAACGGCATTCAGACGGTTTAAAATCTCGTTTTCGCTTTCGCCCAGTGTACTCTGATTGGAGACTTGAAACAAATTACCGCGATTGTCCGAGCCTTCACCGTAAATGCCCCGCACCGCAAAATTCAGTTTGTTGATGCCTTGAATCACACCGGTAATCTGCCCGGACAACACCAGTCCCGGCAGATGCAGCATTACCGACGCCCGCATTCCAGTACCCAGATTGGTTGGGCAACTGGTTAAATAACCTAATTTAGAGTCAAACGCCAAGTCAAATTTTTCCGCAATCGCATCGTCTACCCGGTTGATAACTTTATATAGATTAGCAAGTTGCAATCCCGGCAGCAAGCCCTGCAAACGGAAATGATCTTCTTCATTCACCATAATGGCGGTACACTCATCCGGATTCATATAAAGCCCGGCACCCGTGGCGTGGCGGAACAGTTCCCGGCTTGCCAGACGGCGTTCAAACAGAATCATCTTTTCCACATCGTCCAGTTCGGCCACGTCAAACCGCCAGCGCTCCTTGCCCGTGGTAGTTACCGAGGTCAAGCCGTCGGCAATTTTTTGGGCGGTCTCCAAGCGTTGTTCATCGGTGGCATGACCGGGAAATGGCGTGTTGGCCAGATTGCGGGCCAGCCGGATTCGAGTGCTGATGGCGATATCTTCATTCGGCGCACTGTCCGCCAGCCAGCCGACCGGCTGAGCCAGAAGTTGGGTGATTAATTCGGAACAACTGCTCATTTCACGCCCGGCCTCCATTTTGAGGGTTATTGCTGTAGTTCTCCTTCAACTCCCGGATTTGATCCCGCAATACGGCGGCTTGTTCATAATCCTCTACCTTAATACTTTTGTTCAAGGCGGTCTGTAGAGTACGCAGTTTTAAAATGTATTCGTCCGACGGCACCATTTGCGGGCCGTATGGCTGTTTGCCTTTATGCTCCGTACCCCGGTGCATATTGATCAGCGCATTGCCCAGCAGACCGAAAAAGTGCCGGTAACAACCGGGGCAACCCATTTGGCCGGACTTGCGGAGCTGTGCCGCCGTCCAGCCGCAATGCGGACAGGGCAGGGGCGGCGAATTGACGGCGTCCGGCGTGGCGGCGGTATCCGGCGGCGTATCTGCGGCCGATTCCGGTTTGTTGGCGTTTTTGCCGGCCAGATTAAGCACGATTTCCGCCAGATTAAAGGCGTTTATATCCACCCCGCCCAGTGCGGGATTTTTTGCCATACATTCACCACATAGATTTATGGTTTTACTATGCCCGTTTACTATCTCATTAATATGAATAGTGGCTTCATTTTTTCCACATATATCACAAAGCATATTTAAATCTCCCTATCAAATTACGTGTATACTATAAATATATGGTATTTTAGACCAAAAGGAAATAGGCAAAGGCAAAAAAATTGAAATTTTTTAAGAAAATAATAGTTTTATGGCCGAAATAATCACCAAAATTTGAATTATCGCGTTAAATAGCTTTTGCGGGGCTTTACGAATAAACACTACTCCAAGCCAGGCACCAAGCAATAAAAACGGAATCATTGGCAGTAACAGTTTTAATGCCGTCAGATTTATGCGGCCTTCAAAAATGAAAATCGGCATCTTGATCCAGTTTATCAATAGAAAAAACAGTACACTGGTTCCCATATACTCTTTTTTCGGCAGTCGCATGGCCAGCAGATATAACGCCATTACCGGCCCGGCGGCGTTGGCAACTTGCGTGGTAAAGCCCGCCGTAGCCCCGATGACTCCGGCCAGCAACGGATGATTCGGTATTTTTTCCGCATTAAAAAACAGATCCTTCACGATGCCCAGCACTGCCATAAACAGAATTATGCCGCCAATCAGTTGGCGTAAAAGTTCATCATTCACATAACGTAAGGAAAAACTGCCCAGCAAAAGCCCGCCCACGGCACACGGTAATAATTTTAACACTAATTTCCAGTCGCCGCTGATACGGTAATACGAAACCGCCATAATGTCGGCCGTGGCCAGCATTAAAAGTTGAATCCCCGTGGATAAGTTAGCCGGAAACGCCAAGGCCAGCATGACTACCGGCAGAGTTCCTATCCCCGGCATGCCGGTCTTATTGATGCCGATTATTATCGCCCCTGAAATCAGGGTAACGTACTGCAAAAAACTGTATTGGCTGAAAAATTCCATAATATTTATTCCAAGTTAAAGCATATAATATATCATTGCTTTACTTTTTTAACAAGTACGTTATATTAATATTTTATACGAAAGGGTTCAAGTTATGCT
>CAZEHZ010000135.1:0-4751 GCA_964512385.1 uncultured Victivallaceae bacterium
CTTCGCTACTTGCCGCCTTGTCTACAACAAAAATCACCTTTTGCATTATCGACTAATTCAACATTGATTTTCTGCTCAAAAGCCTCGCAATTTGCGGGGCTTTTGTGTTTTTTGGGGTTGTAATTCGTGCTTAAATGTGTTATCTTTAATAAGGTAATGTTTTTAAGCAGAAAAAAGAGGATTTTTAATTATGAGTATGAGAGATATACCGCGTTCGGAACGGCTTCATATTGCGCTGTTCGGGAATCGCAACGCCGGTAAATCGAGCTTGATAAATGCCTTGACCAATCAGCCGTTGGCAATCGTGTCGGCCAGTAAGGGAACAACTACGGACCCGGTCTATAAGTCGATAGAGATTCTGCCGCTGGGTCCGTGCGTGCTGGTGGATACCGCCGGCATGGATGATGAAGGCGAGCTGGGCGAATTGCGGGTGGCAAAGTCGCTGGAAGTATTGGATAAATGCGATATTGCCCTGCTGGTGGTGGATGGAGAAACCGGGGCGACGGCGGCGGACATTAAACTGGCGGCGGCGATAAAGGCCAAAAACCGCCCGGTATTAGCGGTACTTAATAAAATTGACTCAGCTCAAAATCCGTTGCAGTTGGCGCAGGATACGGCCAAAATATTGGATCTCGGCGTAATACCGGTTTCGGCCGTCAGCAAGCAGGGGATTACGGATTTAAAAAACGCCCTGCCCCGTTTACTGCCGGCCGCCGATGCTCCGGCCACGGTGCTGGGTAATCTGGTGCAGGCCGGAGATTTGATTATGCTGGTTTGCCCGATCGACTCAGCCGCTCCGAAAGGGCGGATGATTCTGCCGCAGCAGCAGTTGATTCGGGAGGCATGTGATTTACGGGCGGCGGCGTTGGTTTGTCAGTCTGGTGAAGTGGAAGAGATGTTAAAAAAACTGGTTAAGCCGCCGAAATTGGTAATTACCGATTCGCAAGCCTTTAAAGAGGTGGCTAAAGTGGTGCCGGAGTCGATTCCGTTGACCAGTTTTTCGATTTTATTTGCGCAGTATAAAGGCGACATTCAGCAGTTGGTGGCCGGAGCAAGGGCGTTACAAACGCTGGAAGACGGCGACCATGTGCTGATTGCGGAGGGTTGCACGCATCATCGTCAGCAGGATGATATTGGCACCGTAAAGATTCCCCGTTGGCTTAAACAGCTAACGAATAAGGATTTAGTGTTGGAATATTCGTCCGGAGTGGGCTTTACTCAGGACGTCAGGAAATATAAGTTAATCATTCATTGCGGTGGTTGCATGTTGACCCGGCAGGCAATGCTGGCCAGACTGGATGCCGCCAAAGCCAATGGAGTACCGATTGTAAACTACGGCATAATGATCGCCGCGGTGCACGGTATATTAGAGCGTGTAATTAAACCGTTGAAAATGGAGTAGACATGAGTAAATTGAAACTTTTTTCTCTGCGTAATAAGCAAGGCTTTGGTGTGGACATTGCCAATATAGGCGCCACCATTGTAAACTTTTTGGTGCCGGACAAGTATGGAAAATTGCGTGATATCGCATTGGGTTTTGAGAATCTGAAAGATTATTTAAGCAATCCCTGTTATTTTGGCACCACGGTAGCGCCGGTGGCGGGTCGTTTAAGCAACGGCGAATTGGTGGTGGAGGGAGAAGAGTATAAATTGCCGCAAAACGAACAAACCAACAACCTGCACTCCGGCGGGAATTGCCGTTATTACCTCTATGATGTGGAACAGCCGGATGCTCAAACCTTGCTGTGCCGACGGATTTTTCCGGATGGCGAAGACGGTTTCCCCGGTAATATCGAATTGGAAATCGCCTTCCAAATCACCGACGATAATGAATTAATTATTGATTATGCGGCCAAAAGTGATGCCCCCACGGTGATAAATCCCACTAATCACATGTATTTAAACTTAAACGGCGCCACATTCGGCTCGATCTCCGGGCATGAATTCGGGATAAATTCGTCGGAAGTGCTGGAGCTTAATTCAACGTTAGCCCCCACCGGGCGCAAATTTAATGTAAATCACACTCCGTTTGACTTAAGAATGCCGACCAAGTTCAGTAAAACATTGAAAGCCCAGCCCAGCGGGATAGACCATTATTTTATTCTGGAAACCTTAGACCGTTCTTTTATGGCCGCCGTGGCGTATGCTCCGGAATCCGGCATTGAAATGCGTTTATATACCACGGAATTGGGCATTCAGTTCTACACCGGCAATCAGTTTGACGGCAATCTGCGTGGCAAAGGCGACCGCCAGCATCAGCCGCATGACAGTTTCTGCATGGAAACTCAAGGCTATCCGGATGCGCCGAATCATCTGCATTTTCCCAGTATACGTTTAATGCCGTCAGAAACATACCGGCAAAAAACCATGTATAAATTTGAAGTGCGCTAACCCCGCCATTAAGCAAAAAAACCGGGTAATTTTTGGGGAACCTCCCTTAAAATGACCCGGTTTTTATTTAGTCAATTATGCAAAACCGATTATTTAGTCGATAATGCAGACAAGCAAACTCATTACTAATTGCTTTATCGACTTATGAACAACCACTTAGAGCAGTTCAGCAATCTGCACGGCATTCAAGGCGGCGCCTTTCAATACCTGATCGCCCGCCACAAAGATATCCAACCCCTTCTTGTCATTGCGGGAGATATCCTGACGAATCCGGCCCACCAGTACATCATACTGTTCCGTTGCATCAATCGGCATCGGATAGCGCTTATTAGCCGGATCATCCACCAATTTTACGCCCGGAGCGGCAGATAAGATAGTGCGAGCCTCTTCCGGCGTGATATCGTTTTCAAATTCCAGATTCAATGCTTCGGAGTGGGCGCGCAAAACCGGCACCCGCACGCAGGTGCAGCTGATCATCAAATTCGGGTCATGCAGCATCTTGCGGCTTTCGTTCAGCATTTTCAGCTCTTCCTTGGTGTATCCGTTATCATAGAACACATCAATATGCGGAATCAAACTGAAAGCGATCCGGTGTGCAAATGCTTTGGGTTCAATAGCTTCGCCATTCAACACCTGTTGAGTCTGGCTTATCAGTTCATCCATACCCTTGGCACCGGCGCCGCTGGCCGCCTGATAAGTAGCCGCCACCAAGCGCTTTAATTTCTTGGCCCGATGTAACGGAGCCACCGCCACCAGCATAATAATCGTGGTGCAGTTCGGGTTGGCAATAATGCCTTTATGCCATTTAATATCTTCCGGATTTACTTCCGGCACCACCAACGGCACATCGTCACGCATCCGGAATGCGCTGGAATTGTCAATCATCACGGCGCCGGACTCGACCACGGCCGGAGCAAATTCCTTAGAAATATCGCCGCCGGCGGAGAACAACGCAATATCCACATTCTTAAAGGAGTCTTTAGTAAGTTCTTCAATTACAATTTTTTCTCCCTTAAAGTCCATGGTCTTGCCGGCCGAACGTGCCGAGGCCAACAACTTCAAATTTTTAACCGGAAAATTGCGCTTTTCCAGCGTCTTAAGCATTTCCACGCCCACCGCACCGGTAGCTCCGGCCACTGCCACATTATACATCTTGCTCATTAACTTTAACTCCTATATAGATAATGGAATACGATTTTACACATAGATGAAGTTTAATATATCCCAAAATCGGCAAAATGCAACTATCTTACTTGTGGTTTTTCCAATTAAACCGTAAAAATCACAAAAGATGGCATGCGCATTGATGTTCGCCGCCGCTTAAGACGGGAGAGTGTTGTTTACATTCGTCCATGGCAAACGGGCAGCGGGGGTGAAACGCACAGCCGTTTGGCGGATTTAAAGGAGAAGGCACATCGCCGGAGAGTACAATCCGGTGTTCATTCGCAATGCGGTCAATTTTCGGCACGGCAGACAATAACGCCTTGGTGTACGGGTGTTTAGGATTTCCGCACACCTCGGCGGCGGGTCCAGACTCCACAATACGGCCTAAATACATTACTAAAATGCGTTGGCTGATATGCTGTACCACCGCCAAATCGTGCGCAATAAACAAAAACGCCGTACCGATTTTGCGTTGAATATCCTGTAACAAATTGATAATCTGCGCCTGCACGCTGACGTCTAAAGCGGACACCGGTTCATCGGCCACAATCAGTTCCGGCTCGGCGGCCAAAGCTCTGGCGATCCCGATGCGCTGGCGTTGCCCGCCGGAAAACTGATGCGGATAGCGGCTCAGCAGATCCGCCTCCAAGCCCACCAACTGCAGTAACTCCGCCGCCCGTTTTTCCCGTTCGTTCTTACCGCCGATAAAATGTAAAGCTAAGACCTCATTCAACGCCGCCCGCACCGTTAAGCGTGGATTCAGCGAGCCGTACGGGTCTTGAAAAATCATCTGGAAATGTTTTCGACTGGCACGTAATTCGCCGCCGTTCAACTCGGTCAAATTGCGGTTATTGAATAGAATCCGCCCGCCGGTAGCATTTTCCAAGCGCACAATAGTTCTGCCCAGCGAACTTTTGCCGCACCCGGACTCGCCCACCAGCCCCACCGTTTCGCCGGGGTTGATTGTAAAGCTGACATCATCCACGGCTCGCACAAACTGCCGTGGTTTCCACCAGCCGCCGCCCCGCACGGAATAGTATAGTTTTAAATTTTCAACTTGTAAAAGCGGATTCTGCATAAAAAATTTACTTTCTGTCCGGCACAACTTCCAGCCAATATCCCTCGGGGTCATTAATAAAATAGATACCCAGGGCCGGATTTTCGTAACACACCCAGTTCATACTGCGGTGTTTGGC
>CAZEHZ010000136.1:0-4716 GCA_964512385.1 uncultured Victivallaceae bacterium
ATATACAGGGTATTTTACACCTATTCAAGTGGTCCAACTTTCGGGGCCAACCGCATAGCGTATTTCTTTTTCATTAGATTTCTCCATTGTCTTCGCAATTGTCTATAACCCATGCAGTACCATTAAAAAACATCTTTTCGCCGGTGGCGGCAGTTACCGTTTGGGATATTTCCTCATCGCTGGTTGCGGCGTGCCATTCTCCAGCAAAAAAGATGAATTTTTATTGGGAATAACAATTTTGTAATCTAAAATAAAATCACCATTAAAATCAACAACTATAATATTATTATATTGCAACGCAACATAGTTATCTGTTTGCAACCACTTCAAGGACATTGCAAATTGGTTAGTGTAATTTCTGTATTGCCCTAAAAATTTATCAGGAAAAGAAACCTCTTTTATATAACTCTCAGTTTTATGTGCCAAAGATTCCTCACGAATAATTGTTTCGTGAGCGCTGTCGGAAAGCTTTAATTGTAATCGCTCGCCTATGTTTTCCTCCAAAGAAGATTTAGAAAAATTATTTTCATTAAAATATGCCTTCGCAATAAAGCCGGATAAAACACCTGCGAAAATTATGCTGAGTGTTATTATACTATGTAAAACATAACGCATCATATTATTTCCCTTTCTCCACAAAGTACCTGATTTTTTGTAAATTATCCGAATTACGGCATTGGACTTCACCGATAAAACTTGTCTTCAGGGAGGCAAGATTCAGCCGGTTCGCTTAGAAAAGTGGCGGAGATTCTATGCAACAATTCCTTGCTGTAAAATACTTTAACACGCTTTGTGCGTTTTTTCAACTCTTTATTTTGAAATTCTATCATATTTGAAGCACATAACTTTTTTGCGTTGTGTCAGGCTGGTTGGTCTATAGTTGCTCTGGCATGTTAAATGTTTAAACAATAAGTATTTATAATAATTTTATATTAAGTGTTGACTTTATCTTTTATGGTGCTATATTATAACAAAATTCAGAAAGGTAAAGTTTTTTTATGGAAATCCGATCGGGAAACCGAATTCGTTTTGTAGACGATTGTCGTGTGTGGGCAATTATTATGATTGTGGCTTATCATATGATATACCCGTTGTTTCACCGATTGCCCAATTCTTATGGCGTTTTGGGCGCAGTTTGCGAGGCCGGAACCATGATGTTTGTACTGCTGGCCGCAATTTTACTGCGTCGGCAAATGTATAATATTAGCTATTGCAAGCTGTTATGGCGCAAGGTGAAATATATTTTGTTGCCGTATATGACGGCGTCGCTCTTGATAATGTTACTGCGGGCGGTGAAAGACGGCAATTTATACCTTGCCGAATTCCCGGTTTCATATCTAAACGCGGTGGTATTAGGAAGTGCATCTACGCCGCTATGGTTTATCCCCATGTTATGGTTATTTTTCCTGCTGACTCCGCTATGGAAAAGTCTATGTCGTTGCAACGCAGAAAAATATATGTTGCCAACGCTGGTGTTGCCGTTTATCGTTGAGCGTGCGAAAGCGGATTGTTTATTGACCAATATCATATATTTTTTACCATTTTTTATTTTGGGTTTATGGTTGCCTCCGCATTTGCCGAAGCTAAAAGAGTTGATTAGAGATTATAAAATCAGCCGAAAAATTGTATCATTGACATTAATAAGTCTATTTTCAACCATCGTTTTTCCGCAAATAGACCAGTTGCAGACCATGGCAAAAATGTTTGTTGCCGGGCAAATTTTTCTGTTTTTCCTGGGGTACGAGCATAAACATGACGAATCTTGGATTCAAGTTAACATAGTCCGTAACGGGCTTTTGATTTATTTTTATCATGGCGTGGTAATCAATACAGTTTTCAGTCCGATTTTGCGTAAAATATCCGTTGCGATGCCGGAATGGGCAGCTCTGCTGTTATGGTTAATTGCCTCAATGGCCTGTTTGGGGGTTTTAGGGTTACTTTTTAGTGCTGTAAATTACGCTTTACATCATCTGCAATTACCGTATTTAGATTTTATATCAGGAGTCAAACCTCGTCTTAATCACCTTCAGGACAAGAATATACAAGATGATATTGTTAAATGAATTGCATACAATTCAACAAAAAACCCAGAATCCGACTTTCTGATTGATTAGTCGATAATGCAACCCGGCGGTATTAAGAACAAGCAAAAATTCTAAATACTAAAATAATCCTTTGCATTATCGACCGGTTGGGGATTCGGGGGAGGTGGGGACGGGGGCTAAGGGCTCAAAGTCATAAAGGTCTAAAAATTCGGCGGCGGCATGGTGCGGACAGACCGGAATTATATAACTCGTTACATCGGTTGCGTTGGCAGTCGATTTTTGCACCGTTACGCCCTGAACTGGCGGCGTCGGACAGCCGTATGACGCACAATACAGTATGTTGTCCGCTACCCCACGCCAGCGCAACCAATAGCTTAAGGTTGATTCGGTTGCACTGTACCGCCAACTGCAATCTACTATCTTTACTTTCATTTTACCGACGATACAAATCATTGCCGTTTGCATCTATCGCTACCACCAACGGCAGATTTTCTACGGTCATTTTATACATCGCTTCCGGACCTAAATCGGAAAATGCTACGGTTTCACACTGTTTTATTCGCTGAGCTATTAATGCGCCGGCTCCACCGGTGGCGGCAAAATAGACCGCTCCGGCCTGCTTCATGGCCGCAATCACCGCATCGGAACGATCTCCTTTTCCTATCATTCCCAGCAAACCCGCCTCGGCAAGCAAGCGCGGCGAGTACGCATCCATTCGGTAACTGGTGGTCGGCCCCGCACTGCCCACCGGTCGATTCGGCGGCGCCGGGCACGGACCTACAAAATAAATAATCTGCCCCGTCAAGTCCACCGGCAATTCAGCATGACTGTCTAATGCCGCCACCAAGCGTTTATGTGCGGCGTCCCGCCCGGTATAGATGACTCCGGACAGTAAAACCCGGTCTCCGGCCTGCAGTCCGGCCAGCGTTTCTTTACTGACCGGCGTGGTTAAATTGATTACCTGATTACTCATTTTTTTGCCCCCTTAAAGTTCAAATCCGGCATGACGCGCGGCATGACAATTTAAATTTACCGCCACCGGCAACGAGGCAATATGACATGGGAAATGTTCGATATGCACCGCAAAACTGGTAGTGTCTCCCCCCAAACCCTGAGCTCCGACGCCGGAGGCGTTAATTTTATTTAAAATCTTGGCTTCCAACTCTTTATATTCGAGTTCCTCATTTACACTGCCCAAGGGTCTGATCAACGCCTTTTTAGCCAGAAACGCCGCTTTTTCAAACGTGCCGCCGATTCCCACCCCCACAATGGTCGGCGGGCAGGGATTACCGCCGGCTTTGACCACGCTTTCCACCACAAAGTCAATAATTCCGGCTTCTCCGGCCGAAGGTGTGAGCATCTTTAAGGCACTCATGTTTTCCGAGCCGCCGCCTTTGGGGGCTAAGATTACCGACAATTTGTCGCCTGGAACCTGCGTTAAATGAATAATCGGCGGCGTATTGGTTCTGGTGTTCACCCGCTTAAATACCGGGTCGTCAACAATGGATTTACGCAGGAAGCCCAGTTCGTAGCCTCGTTCAGTTCCGGCGGTAATCGCCTCGGCAATCGTGCCGCCGTCAATTACGCACATGGCGCCGATTTCTACAAAATACACCGCAAAACCGGTGTCCTGGCATAACGGCAGTTTAGTTTCGGCCGCAATTCTGGCGTTTTCCAGATACTGCTTTAAAAAGTCCTGCGCCAACGGCGAGGTTTCTTTGACCAACGCCGCCCGAATCGCCGTGATTACATCATCCGGCAACTGCGTGGCGGCCTGCAGGCAGCAAGCGGTAACCGCATTAACCACATCGTCAAACGGAATATGCCGTATCATATCGTGAATGGTACGGTTTTTAGCAATTTGTATTTTCATTTCTGCCTCAATATAATAATTGGTTAAATCATCTTAATGTATAAATTTACCACAAAAACGGCGTATTGCAACATGCCCAAGTGAAAAAACTCGCCCGCCGGATAAAAATATTGCGCCTCCGGCCGCTACGTGCGGAATGTAATAAAGAATTTCTTCTGACGGCAATAAAAACGCCAATAATAAAATTGCCCCCGCCGGCGGTAGAATCCAACGCATTTTGCGGCAAATCAATAAAAATATCAACGTTAATAATGTAATTGACACTACTGGTGCAATTTGTGGCGCATGTTTGAACATATCGCCTAAGTATTCCTGCCCCAAGGCTCCCATAATGGCCGCCAGTACTATTTGTAAATATCCAATTATCATGTGTTTGCGTATTGGGCGGTCTTGGTCGGCAAACACCGTGTACGCCACAATCAGCGGCGGCACGCAATAAAATCCACCCCATTTCAGCATAATTGCAAGCAAGCCGGCAAGCACCACCGATAGCCGGGCCCAACTCAATAACCGTTGTTTGATATCATCCTCAATCGCAACATCCTCATATTTTTCGCGCCAACCCAGACGAATCAGAATTTGTTCCATTGTCAGCGTCAACGCCGCCAAACACGTTACCGCCAAGGGATATATCGGCGAACTGCTTTGCAGCATTATCGGCAGCAGCACGGCTGACAGCATGGGGACAAAATTGCTTTTAAATATCGTAAGTATTACGGCGGAAATAACATAGCCGATTGTCATCTGCACCCATAATGGCATTCCGCCGCAAATTACCAGCCCAATCCCCAGCCAGGC
>CAZEHZ010000137.1:0-4701 GCA_964512385.1 uncultured Victivallaceae bacterium
TCATTTTACCACCACCGGTAATTTATGCGCACGTTGCCGCTACGCCAGATTTGACTGATTTGTGTAAAACCGTAATCGTCGGAACTGACTTGCGCCAACTGGACATATTCCGTGTTAGCGCTTGAACTTAAACGGGTTGCCGACTGCACAAATTCGGTATACAACCGATTTTGACGCAGTTGAATCTGCAAATAAACATAACCGGGAATCAGAGGCAGATGCGTGGCCGCCACCGTTATGCCGGAGCCGGAAGCGAGTTCCACCTCTCCGGCCTGCGGATATGACGGATTGGCCGATGGATTGCAGACTGCCAACTCCGCTATGGCTGGATTCTCGGCATTGGCGGCGAGCTGAACACAGAACGGGCCGTCGTACCCGGCCACGGCGGTCGTTTCGGTATTCGGAAGCTCCAAATTCAGCTCCATGCCATGACAACCGTAACCAATCACGGCGGCGGCGGAGGAGTTGAGCCGCATTAAATCGGTCAATTCGGCGATTTGCCGTTCCAACTGCGCTACACGCTCATATAAATATGTGATTTCCATACTCATAAATTCACCTCCCAATAAGTCGGATTCCATTGGCAGTTGGCCGGGGGCAGGCGGTAAAAACGGTCAATGCGAGTCCAGATGCGGCCATCATTATCGGTAATATTGTCGGCCTTAATGTCCATCCGCAACCATTTAGCGGCGTGTTTTCCCAGACGGCCGGAGTAAATTGCCCCGTCGCCACGCCATTCGGCCACCCGATTCAGGTTATCGCCAACGCCGCCGCGATAGTAGCGGGATTCGCACACCACCATTGTGGGTAAATTGCGGTTAAACAGACTGAACGGCGTACCGTCCGGCCGAATCAGCGGGCAATCAACCGCCGGATTCCACAAAGTATTCGGCAGATATACATCGTTCCGACTGCGGTAAAATCCGGCCTGCTGAGCAGAAATAACCAAATCCCGGTAAGTAACTTTGATATCCACTCGATTACCCAAATCACTGCGGTCGTCCAGCGTGGCGGTGGAAAAACGCCGAAAAAAACTGTAACGGTTACGGGCGGTTACGGTTACTTGATATTCAACCGGCGAAAGTTTCTCTTCGGTACACTCCGTAACAATCGCATCCGTCCCCGCCCAGTCTGCGGCGGAAGTGCCGGAAAGTTGCCGAAAATCCGCAATCCGGCTTGCCGGTACCCGCCATTTTGCCTGCCACACCGTTTCCGAATATCTCCGGCCGCTCGGCAAATAGCCGGCATGTTCTTCCGCCCGACTTAGTGCAACCCGATAAGGTTCAGCCACTTTGCGGGCGCACAGCGTCAGCAGAACCAACCCGTTTCCGGCGGTGCGGCATTGTATCGACGTGCAGAAAAACGAGTCGCCCGCCCACGCCATCGCATCGCCGATGTTCGGCTGAAAGGCGGTCAAACTCTCTTTCGGCACGGCAAACACCGCCCGGCGTTCCTCCACGCCGTCAAGACCAACGGAACTGAATACGCCGCCCCGCCGTTCCACCGCCGCCGGGCATTTACGGCCGGCAACCTCGATCCGCCAACAGCGGCCGGAATCCAGACTTAAAACGGCCGAGTCCACCACTGCAGTGTCATCTAAAATCCATTCGCATTGATTTTCGGCAATTCCGACTGGAAAACTGTCGCCGACGCCCGGCATTAAAGCCTCCACCGCCGCCGGAGTCTCCCCGGTTTCCAGCGCCGCCAGAAACGCCTGAGTCAAAGTAATTTCACCAGACGCCGAAAATGTACGCCTTAACGGTGCAATTGCTGTAATTTTCATAGTAAAATCTCCTATTTTACGGTTTTACCGCAAAATTATTTGTCAACCCGTTTGCGAATACTTAAAAATGGAATATTGTATAAATGTCAGATTTGCTTTTCTTATGATTAAAAAAAGGTTTATATTATGCTTAGCGGAAGACGAAATTTTATTTTACCGGTATTTTTATTGATTTTCCTGTCCGGCGGAGCGTGGCTGGCGGATTTTAAACTGCATTGGCTGATTGTGGCAACCGCCATTCCAGCCGGGTTTGCCGTTGGTACACTGCTTACCGAAATGGTGTGGAAAGGCTGGCGGCTGGGGCTGTTATTCCCATTAATGCTGATTTGCCTATTGCTGGAGTATAACTTTAACACCTCGGCCAACAGCTGCAGCTGGTTTAACCGGGAACTGGCGTTGCTGCTGCTCTCGGCCGGGTGGGGCGGAGTTTTTGCCGCCGGACAACACTCGGAACATAAACTGCAGTGGCGCACCTTGATTACCGTGGCGCTGTTGATTGTAATTACCCTGTTAATCCCCAAACCGCCGCGCGAACTGGCCGACGGTATACTATTCCGCATTTATGTGTGGTTCTGCATCATTTCCTCCATGCTGGTGCCGGACATTTGGCTGCGCCTGGTGGCGGTGATACTTACGCACACCTTATATAAAGCGCATTTATCGCATACCGAACGCATTCCGGAAAACGGCGGCGCCCTGTTGCTCGCCAATCACGTGTCTATGCTGGACGCTCTGATTTTAATTTGCAGTACCACCAGACGGATTCAATTTATGGTGCATGAACGCTTTTTTGCGGCCTTGCCCCTGCATTTACTGTTTCGCTGGCTGGGCGTATGGCGGGTGCCGGGCGCCAATAAAACCAAAGAGATGCGCAGTCTGTTCGCCAATATTCACAACGCTTTGGAGTGCGGCGAACTGGTGGCGTTGTTTCCGGAAGGCCAAATCAGCCCCAACGGAATTACACAGTTATTCCACGGCTCGCCGGTGGCGTTGACAGATGGCTTAAACGTGCCGATGCTGCCGGTTCGGCTGGGATTATTGCGCGGCTCGGCTCTGATTCTGCATGACGATAAGTTGCACATCAATACTGCGGTAATGCGCCCGTTGATTGCCTCTGTAACCGTGGGAGAACCGTTAAAGCCCGGTCTAAGCGGCTTTGAAGTCCGTCAGATTCTGCACCAAATGGGGGCGGAAGAGGAGGCCAAACGCCAATATAAAGAGATGCCGATTCATTTTCAGATTCTGCGTAACGCTAAACAGCATCCGCTTGAATCTTATTACATTGACGCTATGGCCGACAACGGCATAAACAATTTTCAACTGGCTCTGCGCAGTATGATTTTCAGTAAAAAAATTCGGGAACTGGTTAAGTCCGACTCGCCGTATGTGGGCGTTATGCTGCCTAATTGCGTGAATATGACGATGACCATGTTTGCCGTAATGATGGCCGACCGCATTCCGGCCGTAGTGAACTTTACCAGCGGGGCGGCGGCCCGGAAAGCGGCGTTGACCAAGGCCGGAGTAACTCACGTACTCACCAGTCGTAAATTCTTAGCCAAACTGAAATTAGAACCGGAAGACGGCATGATTATGCTGGAGGATATTGTACCCAAAGTCACCAAAAAAGACAAAATTCAGGCATTGGCGGCCTTAACTTTGCTGCCTCGCCGCCTTACCGCCCGGCTCTATTTTCCGCAAAGCTGGAATGATGTTTTCCGCACGGCATTAGTCCTGTTTTCCAGCGGCTCCAGCGGCACGCCTAAAGGTGTTATGCTATCGCACCGCAATATTAACAGCGACTTTTACAGCTTTTACCGGGTGGTGGGCTGGACTAAAAATGACCGCTTATTAGGCAATTTGCCGCTGTTCCACGCTTACGGCATGAACGTGGGGTTCTGGGTTCCGGCCATGGCTCGCTTAAAAGTGATATATATGACCAATCCGCTGGATGCGGCACTAACCGGGCAGGTAGTTGAACACCATAAAGTTACCATGATTATGGCGACTCCGACATTTTTACAGACCTATATGCGCCGCTGTACGGCGGAACAGTTTAAGTCGTTACGGCTGGTAATCACCGGCGGCGAAAAATTACGTAAGGATATTGCCGAAAAATTCCATGACATGACCGGGTTGTCGATTGTTGAAGGCTATGGCTGTACCGAACTTTCACCGATTGTGTCAATCAATTTAGCCCAATGCACGTTTGATTTGGGGCGGGAATCCGGCAAGCCCGGCAGTATCGGCGTACCCATGCCCGGCGTGTTTGTGAAAATTGTGGATATGGACACCGGGGAAATGTTGCCGCCCAACCAGTCCGGCTTGCTGTTGGTAAAAGGCGGCTTGGTTATGCAAGGTTATTTGAATGACCCCGAAGCCACCCGAAACGTCCTTTCCGCCGACGGCTTTTATGATACCGGCGACATTGCGCAAATGGATGAGTCCGGCTACATCACCATTACCGGGCGGCGTTCCCGCTTCAGTAAAATTTCCGGCGAAATGGTGCCGGACGAATTAGTGGAAATGCACTTAAACGAGTTATTAGAGTCGGACAGTCGGGTATTGGCGGTAACCGGAGCGCCGGATGCGAAAAAAGGTGAAAAACTGGTAGTATTCTACTCTATTGCCAATTTGCAAATTCCGGAATTATTGGACAAACTGCGTCAACTGGAACTGCCGAATCTATGGATTCCCCGCCCCGAAGACTTCCATTATATCGAGCATATTCCGTTGTTAGGCAGTGGCAAATTAGACCTGCAGGCTCTGAAAAAACTGGCCGCCGAACTGTAAGTTTAAAAAAATGCGAGAAAGGAAAACCTTTTAAAATTACATTCCCCTAACTGAAAAAAATATGAGCTTTTTATTTTAGATATTATGAGTCCGGACGGCATCATAATACAAACAGCATATATATATTG
>CAZEHZ010000138.1:0-4605 GCA_964512385.1 uncultured Victivallaceae bacterium
CGCCGACGGCGATTGGTTTAAACTGCGGCATCGGGCCGGAGCCGATGCTGGCGGCGTTAGAAAAATTAATGAAGATTTGTCCTTATCCGGTGGTGGCACAGCCGAACGCCGGCACGCCGAAAAGCGTGGATAATCGTACCATATACATGTGCAGTCCGGAATACCTCACCACCTATGCGATTCGTTTTGTCAGTCTGGGGGTGCGTGGTGTAGGCGGTTGCTGTGGCACTACGCCGGAACATATTTCGGATTTAGCCCGCAGTGTGCGGCCGTTGGTGCATACGCCTCGCATCACTCGTTTGGAGCAGGTGGACTCCGCCACCAATATTCTGCCGGAAGTACCTATAGCGGAGCGCAGTAAACTGGCGGCCAAGATAAGCCGGGGTGAATTTGTCAAGATGGTGGAAATCACGCCGCCGCGGGGTTTTGATTTAAGCGGCACGGTAAAAAAGGCGATTGTCTGCCGAGAACATGGTATAGACGCCATAAATCTGCCGGATGGCCCGCGTGCCAGCAGTAGGATATCGAGTCTGGTAACGGCCAATCAGATTCAGCAGCAAGCCGGCATTGAGGCGATTCTACACTGTTGTTGCCGCGACAAAAATTTAATTGGTATGCAGGCCGATTTGTTGGGTTGTGCGTGGCTGAACATCAATAATATTCTGTTCATCACCGGCGATCCGCCGAAGCTGGGGGATTATCCGTTTGCCAGCGGAGTCTTTGATGTGGATTCGATCGGGATATTGAAAGTGGCATCAAATTTGAACCGTGGTTTGGACATTGGGGGCAAAAGCATCGGAGAACAACCGACCCGGATTTTTGCCGGAGCCGGAGTGGACCCGAACGCCCTTGATATGCAGCGTGAATTGCGCCGAATGAATGAAAAGGCGGAAGCCGGGGCCAAGTATTTCATCACCCAGCCGGTATTTGCCGCCGAGTCCTTAGATGCGGTATTGCGTGAAGCGGAAAAGTTAAACATTCCGGTAGTTGCCGGTATTTGGCCGTTAGCCAGTTACCGGAATGCGGAGTTTATGAAAAATGAGGTTCCCGGCGTAGTTGTTCCCGATGAAATAATGCATAGAATGGGAACCGCCGCCAGCAAGCAGGAGCAATTTGAAACCGGCATTGCAATCGCCCGTGAGACCATTGCGGTAATTCGGAAACAGGTAGCCGGGATTCAGGTATCTGCTCCGTTCGGTAAGGTGGAAAGTGCGTTGGCGGTGCTAAAAAACATTTAAGGAATTATCTGATGATTAAAGGACTTGGATTAGTTATGAGTTTTGCCGTATTGTTCAATCTTGCCGCCAGTCCGGTGCGCACGCCGCAGGAGAGCAAAGCATATCAGCAGTTTGATTTTGCGGTACCGGGAATTACGCTTCCGATGCTTTACGCCGACTTCTGGATTAACCGTCTGCCGGATGCCGAAAAAGTCATTATGGACTGGCCGGACATTGTAAAGTATAATCAGCTGACGTATGAAAAAGCCCCGACCATGGTGAATTTAGCCGCCTATCCGGACACGTTAGACCGGGACATGGTGGTAAAAGCGATTACCGAGGTTTGCAGTATTCCGCAATCGCCGCGATATTATCATAACGGCAGTAAATTAACTGCCGAAGATTACCGGCATTATCTGAATAACGCCAATGCCGCCGGGGTGCCGGAACAAGTGGCGGTAAAATATGGATTAGCTGTAAAGCGGGATTTATTGCGTAAATTCCCGTCGTCGGACCGCGCCTGTAACGCCGGGCGGGATTTGGAAGTGGATATGTTTGTGGAAACCGCCATTTATCCCGGCGAAGCGGTAGCGATTCTGCACACCAGTCTGGATGGACAGTGGTACTTGGTGCAAAAATACAATTATCTGGCTTGGGCGGCGGCGGAAACGATTGCCGTCGGCGGCAAAAAAGAGGTGGTAACCTACGGGGATACCGAGGACTTTTTAGTAGTAACCGGCCCGAAAGTCCGGACGGGTTACGACCCGATAAATCCGGCGGTGTCGGAACGGGAGTTTGATATGGCGTGCCGTCTGCCGTTATCTTCGGATGCGGACTATTACACGGTGGATCGTCAAGGCACGGATTTTGCGTTTAAGGTAATTTTGCCGGTGCGTAATGCCGACGGCACATTAAGTTTTGCGCCGGCGTTAATCTCCCGTGCGGCGGATGTAAACGTGGGTTTTCTGCCGTTCAGCCGAGCCAATATTCTGCGTCAGGCGTTCAAATTCATGGGCGAACGCTATGGTTGGGGCGATGACAACAATGCCCGTGATTGTTCCGGCTTCATCCTCAGTGTCTATTCGACCTTCGGTCTTCTGGTGCCCCGCAACGGCGGCGAGCAGGAGTTGGACTCAATTGGCGTGCATTACAGCATGAACGGTCAGGATAACGACCGGCGGGTAGCGTTGCTGAAACAGATGAAAGTGGGCGACACCATCAGTAGTCCCACTCATATAATGATGTATGTGGGCGAATGCGACGGCGAGTTATACATGATACATGACCATATCGGCAGTGGTTATAATGTGAATGGTGAATATTTAGGAGTGGAGAGCCGCTGTGTAGGTGTAACTCCGATCTTATCATATATGGTAACGAATGGGAAGCGACATTATTATGAGGCGTTTTCCGGCATTAAGCGTTTAGTTTTGCCGGAAAAAGATCTGTAATTAACATTAAGGGAAGAGAAGTTTATGAAAGCTATTTTTGCTTTTTCCGGGCAAGGCGCTCAAGCCGTGGGCATGGGGCGTGATTTGTATGATAACGTACCGGCGGCCCGGCAGATTTTTGCTGAAGCCGATGCGGTGCTGGGTTATAATCTGACCGACATTATTTTTAACGGACCGGCGGAAAAATTGACGGAAACCCGCTATTGTCAGGTGGCAATTTACACCATGAGCTGTGCGGCGCTGGAGGCGTTCCGCAGCATGAATTTTGCCGATGTGGAAATGGTGGCGGCCGGTGGTTTAAGTTTGGGTGAATACGGTGCATTGTATGCCGGTAAAAGTTACAGTTTTGCCGACGGCTTGCGTCTACTGGCCAAACGTGCCGAATTAATGGATGCGGCCTGTAAATCAGTTTCCGGCGGCATGGCGTCGGTTCTGGGCGGCGACTTGGCGGTGATAGAGGAAGTGTGCAAGGCGTGTGATATCGACATTGCCAATTATAACTCGCCCGGTCAGATCGTAATCTCCGGTCTGGCGGACAAAGTTACGCAGGCGGTGGTGCAGTTAAAAGAAAAAGGGTTGCGTAAAGTAGTGCCGTTGACCGTGGCGGGGGCCTTTCATTCCCGCTTGATGGCCGCCGCCGGGCAGCAGTTGGCCGCAGTATTGGCCGAAACCCAATTAAATATGCCGGAAGTTCCGGTTTATCATAACTTTACCGCAGCTCCGGCGGCGAACCAAGCGGAACTAAAGCAGAACCTGGCCAGTCAAGTGGCCGGCAGTGTGCAGTGGTATCAGAGTGTGCAGAAGATGGTGAAAAACGGGGCGGACGCCATGATTGAATTCGGGCCGGGCAACGTGCTTACCGGACTGTTGCGCCGGACTTGTCCGGAGGTAAAATACTTTAACATTAATTCGTTGGACTCTTTAAACAACTTTAATAAATAGGAGACGGGAAACATTATGTGTAAGAAAATGGCAGGAAAGGTAGCATTAGTTACCGGCGGTGCGCGCGGTATCGGCAAGGCGATTTGCGAACGTTTAGCGGCGGAAGGTGCGGCGTTGGCAATTGTGGACATTATGCTGGACGTAGCGCAGGCCACGGCGGATGAATTTGTGCAGAAAGGCGTAAACGCCAAGGCTTACGCCGCAAACGTGGCCAAGCTGGAAGATGCCGAAAACACCATTGCTCAGGTAGTGGCCGACTTTGGCAAGCTGGACATTCTGGTAAACAATGCCGGTATTACCCGTGATACGTTGATGATGCGTATGACCGAAGCCGACTTTGACGCAGTTATCGCCGTAAACTTAAAGGGTACTTTTAACTTCACTAAAGCGGCTTGTAAGGTGATGATGAAGTCACGTTACGGCAAGATTGTAAATATCTCCAGCGTGGTAGGCCGCATGGGTAATGCTGGTCAGGCGAACTACTCGGCGAGTAAAGCCGGGGTAATCGGTTTAACCAAGACCACGGCCAAAGAATTTGCCAGCCGCAACATACAGTGTAATGCGGTGGCGCCGGGCTATATTGTTACCGACATGACTGGAAAGTTGTCGGATGCGGCCACCGAACAGTTCTTGAAAGTAATTCCGGCCGGTCGCGGCGGCAAGCCTGAAGATGTGGCGAACGTGGTGGCGTTTCTGGCCGGGCCGGATGCCGATTACGTTACCGGGCAGGTAATTAATGTTGATGGCGGCATGTTGATGTAGTCGATTATGCAAAACCGGCTATATTGTAGACAATAAATATTTTAAATTTTAAAAGTCGCATAAATAAATGCAAGGTTTTCAGCGTAGAACTATGTTTTATGCATAGTCGCTCCGGCATTAACCATGCCTACGCTGGAAGCCTCCGGTGCTTTTTGTCGTATACTGCGTTGGCGGCGATGCTCATGTACTAAAGTACACTTCGCTACTTGCCGCCTTGTCTACAACAAAAATCA
>CAZEHZ010000139.1:0-4477 GCA_964512385.1 uncultured Victivallaceae bacterium
TTTTTATGAGTGATGTTATTGTTAATTCCGGCATTGCCGGGTATGATGCCAAATTGAAAATTACCGTGGATAATCTGCTCTGTTTTAAACGGGACGGCGAAAGCAGTTGGACGCCGCTGGCCGGCGGCGGCAGTTCCGGCGGCACGGAATACTCCGCCGGTACCGGTATCAGTATTGCCGGCGGCGTGATTTCCATTAACTCCGCTACGGTGGCGTTAAAGTCTGACCTTACCAGCTACTCTGCCGGTACCGGTATCAGTATTTCCGGCGGCGTGATTTCCATTAACTCCGCTACGGTGGCGTTAAAGTCCGATATCCCCGTGGTTGATGTTAATACCACCACCTTAGGCAACGCCGTAAACGTGGCCAACGGGTTGGTGCAACTGGGTACCGACGGTAAGATTCCCGCCAGTCTTTATGACCTTAGCGGCATTACCGCCGACAGCATTCTGGCCGAAGCCACCGTAAGTACCACCCTCGGCAAAAATTGGTCTACATCCAACACTCAAGCCCAATATACCGACAGCAATTCCACCCGCCGGGTGGTAACTGCCCCCACCGCCAACAAGCTGAATATCGTCTTTTCCGGCGCTTCCGTTACCTATGGCGAAGGCGTCAGCAATTATTACGGCTGGCTGAAACGCCTGACCAAGGATTTGGGCGAAGGCAACTACAACTACAACTGCCTTATCCGTGCCGTAGGCGGCAACGGTATCGGCGACCAGTACAGACGCATGTACACCGACGTAATCCCCTACAACCCGGATTATCTGGTGGTGGGCTTTGAAATCGTTAATGAAGCGTTGCTGAAAGAGACTCAAGCCACCAGCATGGTGCTGATTAAGAACGTGTTTGACTCCCTTGGCCGTTTAGGGGAAATTTGCCGCCAGAACCGCATTAAGCTAATCGTTTTAGGGCCGTACGGCTTTGGTTCCGGCTTTAATCCCGCCAGTTATCCGTGGATTACCCCGGTGTTGCAGACCTACATTCAGTGGCTGAATAACAACGCCGATATTGAACGCTTAGACTGGATGGGCGCAACCTATGACGATGAATACCGGGCGGTTTCCAGCGTGTACACCGATGTTAACCACCCGAACGACACCGGCCATACCGAAATGAGTTATTTATGGAACCGGGATATCTTCCGGGCGATTTCCGCCGGTCGCCGTGCCCCGAAAAGTTTTAACGGCAACAAAAGTTATATCCGGTTTGACTCCACTGCCGCCAGCACCGCCGCCGTATTGAAATATACGCCGAACTGGACTATCGGCAGCTGGACTACCGCTTTTGAGTTTAAAAAGTTCTCCGCCGAAACCACCGAATATATGCTGTACAGCCAGCAGGGTTTAACCGTTAAGGTGAATACCGCCGGCAAGATTGTGGCGGCGGTCAGCACAACCACGGCCACCAGTACGGCGACTTATGATTTTACCGGGTTCCGCCGCATTTTCATCACCTATTCCAACGTAATGAACAAGGTGGTGATTTATGTGGACGGCGTGGCGGCGTTGACCTTAAACACCACTTTGGCCGCCGGTAAGGATGCCAAATATTTTGCCGGCAGTGCCGCCGGAAGCGTGGCGGCTCCGCAATCCTGCGGCTTCCGCAATGTGGTAATCTACCGCAGTTACTTCCGCAGTCTGGATGCCAAGCTGGACTATGCCGGAACCATTTTATGTGCCAACTTGGATGTGGTGTCGCCGTGCGACGACCAGCTGACCTATGCCAACTCCATTATCCGCAACGATGGTTTGTCCACCGGATTTATGGAAACGCTGGATGCGGTAATGACTCCGGTTCAGGTGCTGAATGAAAGTTCCGCCGGTTCCGGCTCGACCACCTATACCGCCGGCAGCGGTATCGATATTACCGAAAACGTTATCGGCGTGTCGGCTGAAGTAACCAAGCAGGGCAACACTTTTAATGCCGCCAACTCGTTAGTGAAACTGGATGCCAACGGTAAGATTCCGACCGATTTATATAATGCCGGAACTGGCGGCGGCGGTACCGAATACACCGCCGGAACCGGTATCAGCATCAGCAACTATGCGGTGAGCATTGATACCAGTGTAGTGGCGTTAAAGACCGATATTCCGACGATTAACCCGAACACCACTATTTTGGGCAACTCGGTAAACGTGGCCAATGGTTTAGTTCAGCTGGGTGCCGACGGTAAGATTCCGACCACTCTTTATGAGGCGGGCTCCGGCGGCGATGTGGATGTCAGCAGTCAATTTGTGGTGCATACGGTTACAACTCCGGCTTCGGCGGCGACAATTTCCCTTAATGAGAAGTTCTATATCAACAAGGTGTCCACTCCAGTTTCCGGAAGTTTGTCGTTAGGTTTTTTTAATATTGGAAATGCCGACAACACCACCAAAAACTTAACCGCTAATCAGGTGTTGACGTGGGAAGTCTGGATAACTGCCACCGGCCCGATTAACACTATCTCTTTGGCCGGTTCTACCATTCCGATTACCGGCATCAATATGCCGGCCAGTCTGGAAATGGCTCCGGGCAGTACCCAAACTGTGCATGTGTTCGTGGCTCGTGCCACCTACAAAAGCGGTAACAGCAACAATGCTTTGATTACTTTAAGTTATGCGTACAGCTTTATGGAGGCGTAATCATGGGGATTCCAAACTATTTCTTTAAGCTCGGCGGTTCGTTTTCACCACCGGCGGCGGAGGACTGCACCTGCATTATCCTTTCGCCGTACTCCGGCAGTGCCGCTATCACGCTGACCTTAACCGATACGGCGGCCGACACGCAGGTAAACTGGGGCGACGGCACCACCGAAGCCGGAGCCGCCTCCATGACGCATACTTATACCGACATTGGAACATCGGCCACCGATTATTCCAAGCAGTATAAGTTGAAGATTTACGGTTCGCACACCAAAGTCGGCTTAGGCAACAGCAGTCTGGTTTACGGTTTTGAGCGGTTATACTCCGGGTTGACCAGTTGCGATTCCATGTTCAAAAACTGTCCACGCCTGAAAAACGTGGGCAGCGTGATTATCCCCAACGGCTGTACCAACATTCAGCAGATGTTGGCCGATTGTGCCAACATGGAACGCTTAACCGGGCCGGTGGTGATTCCGAACACCGTTACCAACGCCACCCGGTTTATAAAGGGGTGCGGCAGATTGGTAATGGAGGATGTGGAACTGGCGATGTCCACCGCCGTGGTGCGGTCTGACTACCTGTTTGCCAACAACTATCAAATGAAGTCGCTGCGCAACTTTACGCTGGCCAACTACACGATTGCGTTCCATATTTTCGATGGTTGCCGGAGTTTGGTTTCGTTGCCGGAGGGTTTTAAAATCTGCTCTGCCGATGCGGAAAATATTCAGGACTGTTTCAGCGGTTGTACGGCGTTGCAGGCGGACATCACCAACATTTGGCCGAGTAGTTTTACGCAGTCTAAAATCAATATCGGCAACTGTTTTTTGAATTGCGGCAACATTACCGGCACCGCTCCGGCGGAACTCTTGTGGAACAATCCCAATGTAAATTGGACGGCCGCCGGTTGTTTTTCCGGCTGTACCAAACTGACCAACTATAATGAAATTCCGTCCTCATGGGGCGGCGGAGGTGCGTAATGTATTCCATTGAAGAAATTAAGCGGATTCGCAGTTTTATCATTGCAGTTAGATTGAGCGTTCCCGCCGGGTTCTGGACGGTTACCGACTCAACTTTACAGCAAATCTGCAACGGCTACGGCCCCGACCGTTGGCCGGAGTCGTTACGCAAAAGTATGACGTGGGTTTTCCGGCACTATCAGGCCTCGGCGATAATTCATGACGTTTGCTATGAATATTCCGACGGCACGGACTTAGGCCGTAATCTGGCCGATAATCAGTTTTGGGGCAACCTGCAAAACCAATGGCGGTTACGTTACGGCAACATCCGCTGGGTTAATCCCGTGGCGTTATATGGACTGCTAAAAATCCGTATCGCATATAATGCTGTACGCACCATTGGCAAGCCGGCATATCTGGCGGCCTATAAAAAACGTAAGGAATAATATGGACTATCAAGCCGCACAAACCGTTGCTCAAGGTATGACCGTTGGCCAGTTAGTCGCCGCTCTGCTGCTCGGCATGGCGGTGGCCATCGGCTTTACCGGGATAATGTTACACATTATTAAAATCATGATTAGGCCTTTCGAGCTTTTACCCGAAAAGTTAGATACTCTAACCCAGAATCTAATCGCCGTTCGGGAAAGCCTGTGGAGCTACGAAGAAATTGACCGGGCAATTGAAGTTAAAATCAATACCCACGACAAAGATTTAACCGCACATAGTGTGCAGAAAATTAAATAGTGGGGCAAACGTGCCCCCTCGTTGGTAGAAAACAGATAGTGCAGAGTTTTTGATAGCATATTAAACGCTCCAATGGGGCAGAAAGTGGGATTTTATGAAATTGTTTTTGATGATGATGTTGTTGGCGGTCGGCGTGGCGCTGACCGG
>CAZEHZ010000140.1:0-4439 GCA_964512385.1 uncultured Victivallaceae bacterium
CGGTGCTTTTTGTCGTATACTGCGTTGGCTACGCCGCTCATGTACTAAAGTACACATCGCTACTTGCCGCCTTGTCTACAACAAAAATCACCTTTTGCATAATCGACTAACTAAGCCACTTTTTTTACGGATATACCATCGTATCAAGCACTTCCGGCATTGCGGCCGAACGTTGGCAAGCTACGTTGGAAAATTAGTGCTTTCTATAGCCGCACTTCGGGCATACGCCATCTACCAAGGCGATTCCGCACAACGGACAGCGGTCAATCGTTTTGGTCGGGGTATATTCCTGCGTTGCGGCGTTGACTCCGCTGGTGAAGGTAATCTTAGCGATGTTCAACTTGTCCTTCAAGAGTTCATAAACAATCTTAATCATCCCTTCAACCGTCATGGTTTCTTTGGTAACTACCAGCCGGCAATCGGGATATGCGGTGGCATACTCGGTTTTAAAGGCTTCACCTTTCATCTTGTTGGTGGGCGCACCGTTCTTGATGCCCTGCTTTTCATAAACGTCAAGAATCGCCGGCAACAACGGGTCGTCTGAGCGTAAAATCAGTGCGTGGTCAAAGTTTTTCAGTACATTCCAAGCCGTCTTCTGGATTTCATTACAGGGGAAAACCATATTAACGCCGGGTTCAATGGTGTCTTCCACTTCAATGGTAAGAATACCGGTGTGGCCATGCAGATACTGTGCTTCGCCCTGAAACTTGTAAAATCTGTGTGCGTACTGCAAATCGAATGTTGTGATGCTTCTCATTTTTGCTACTCCTTGTTTTTGTTATAGTTAGAACATTACTATGAATGCTCTGATAAAATATCTTCTCTATTTAAGGTTCTTGTCGGCTTCCGCCGCCATAGAACACTCACTACAAATTCCGACAATGCGAAGTTCCATATGCTTAATATTTTCCGTCGGCAACCCGTGCGGAATTAACTCGCCTTTGGGCCAGTCAAAATCAAAAATCTTTTGGCATTTTTCACAAATGAAATGCCCATGCGCATCAGCTCTGGAGTCGTAACGGGCAGTGTAAATATGGTCTAGCCGCCCAATGACGCCCTTTTCAGAAAAATCATTGAGAATGCGGTATACGCTTTCCCGTGTAATCGTGGGCAGACTGCAACGCACCGCCTGCCACACCGTATCCACATCCGGATGCGACATGTTGCCATGCAAAAAATCATACACCGCCAGCCGCTGAACAGTACACTTCCAGTTGTTCTGGCGACACATTTTTAAAAAATCCGTATCCGGTTTTATCTGCATATAGTCAATCCAACCTATTTTAAATTTTAACTTTAAATAAATATAACATATATTTAGACCGTGTCAAGTGCAATTTTGTTTTTTTATGCAAAAAAAAAGAATATTTTCCGCTTTGGCTGGCGAAGGTGCGGGCTGCATTCAGTTGCGCAAAATCATTTTTGGCATTATCGGCTAATATATGGCGGTGGAGCGAGGAGTACCGCCAAATAAGGGCGGTACTCCAGTTTGATTTTTGGATTTTAGAAGGGCAGGAACAGAAAACGACCGCTGTAACCTGATGTTTCTGAATGTTTTAAACTCATAAAACCATCCCAGATCCAACTGAATTCCGTTGAGTCCTCATTGTCCCGGATAGACATAAACGGGAAGATTGACGTTACCGAATTTTGGCCGTATCGTTTATGGCGGTATAAATACCATAAAACATGGTCGTGGGCTTCATCTTCAGTGGCTTCACCACCGGCTAAAAAGATAAAACTGCACCATTTGGAGTTCTGAAGCCGGCGATTATTATCCTGAACCGTATAATCGGCATCCCGATAATAGAGCAAACCCAGCAACGCCAGCGAAAATTCATTATATGAATGGTTTTCCTGATGATACAGCAATGACGAAATACCCATAATGCTGTAACGATTATTTTCCCGTTGGATGTAGTTTAACGGAGTAAAGGAATAAAGTTCAAAATCATTATTTTCGCTATTCCATTCATAACCGAACGGCCAGCCGCCTACCGCATAATTTTCCCGCCAATTAAAATATTCGGTAATCTGCGGATTATCTTTGGTGAACTCGGCCTCTGGAATATCTTTTATGATATCCTGCCCCAAACTTACGTTACCTTCATCTTTTATCGATAAACAAATTTCATACTCATAACCGGCAAGCAGTCCGGCCATCCAACCGGATTTAAGATAATAGTAACCATTGTCTTTGGCCTTACGATTGGCATAGGGAAAGTTACCGCTATTCCACCAGCCGGAGAGTATCGGCAGGAAAAATTGATACGAAGATGTGGCACTGCCGCCCCAAAAAATCCCCGGCAACAGGTATTTGTCCTCTTCACTCCAGTGATAGAACGGGAAACTGCCATGAAAATCATCTTTCCGGTAATAGCTGTTAAACGCCCAAACGGATTTGGTTTGCATAACGGTTTTATTAGTTTCCGGATCAGTTGCGGCCGATAATTTACGGAAAAAACAGGGGAAAACCCAGGTGGAGTCGCGATCTTGAGCATAAAACGGTAAAAATTCGTACTCTTTTTTGCTTTTATCCCAGCTGAAATTTAACGCCCAGCCGTTATTGCCGCTGTTCCACCAGAAAATTCCGGGGAAAATATAGTTGGTGCCGTCCACATTTTTCGTCCGGTGGAAGAATGGAATACTGCCGTAACTGTCCGGCGACCAATATGAGTTTAACGCCCAGCCGTTTTTACCTTCGTTCCACCAGAAAACTCCCGGCAGAGCGTAACTTAACTGGTTGCCGTCTTTGGCATAATGGAAGAACGGTATGCAGTCTATTTTTTCCGGCGACCAAAAGGTGTTCAACGCCCAGCCGTCTTTACCGTTATTCCACCAGAAGATACCAGGCAGGGCAAAATTAATGTCGTCCGGATTGTCCGAAACATGGAATAACGGCATACAACCGTAAGTTTTCGCCGTCCAATAGGTATTTAGAATCACCACCGATTGGCCATTGTCCCACCAGGCGATGCCGGGCAGGAAAAACTTTTTATCCTGCCCAAAATGATAAAGCGGGAACATGCCGGAATAATCGTTGCCCCAATAATAATTCCCGACAATCCCCCATGGATTTGATTCGCCTTCGCCCCATCTGCCGCCGCCCAACAGCGTCAGCAAATAATGATGGCGGTTATCATTGGTGGCGGAATAAAAATACAACGGAACGGTATAATTAAAATGCTTATAAAAACCGTTGCCCCAGCTGTTGCCGGTCAATAAAGAGAAAAATAGATTTTTGTCGCTGTTTTCATCCGCCGAGTAGCTATATAATGGAAAGGTTCCGGCCATGATGTTGCCGGAATCACGGGAGAGGTAGCTTAATAAGCCGGGAACCAGCAATGTGGAACCCTTTTTTTTCGAATTTGAAAACCAATATAACGGCATGGCATAATTATAATAATCATCGCTGTTTGCCTGCCAGCCGCCGCCGCCTAACAGGGAAATAAACATGGATTCCTGCGTGTCGTATTTATTTTGATAGAAATACAGCGGAAAAGTAAACAAATTTTTCTCACTGTTGCTGTTCTCAAAACTGGTCAAAACCGGCAGAATAAAGCCGCTTTTTTTCTCGGCATGCCAGTAGCTCAGTATTATCGGAACATCCACATTCCCGTTGGCTCTTTCGGCCACAAAGGGGAAAATTCCCCATTTAACCTCATCACCTTGCGGTTCGGTATTGTAATAACCTAAAAACAGCATATTGCCGTTTTTGCCGTCATTTTTTTCATTAGTGCGTTGCCAATAACCCAGCGGCCCCAGAATGTGATAGCTGTTTTCGCCAAAGAAACTTAAGGCGAACGGGGCGGCGTTGCGGCTGAAAAACGGCCAGACGCCATAGCGATTTTCTGGCAACCACCACGCCGACAATACCCAGCCGTCGCCGTTTTCCGGATTCCACGCCGACAACGGGAATAAAATGGAATACTCTTTGTCGTCCCGGTTGTAGAACGGGCGAATCGCCATGCCGCGGTCATCATGGTCATAAACCGGCCATAGAACCGACACAAACCGATTGCTTACATAGCATAACGGCCACGCATTTACCTGCGTTCCGGTAACATCGCCCCGCAAATCACTCTTATAATTGATTGCGGCAGAACTCTTGTCCTGTAGATTAGCCTCTTCCGAAAAACGGGAATTTCTGGTCATCCGCCGACTCGACGCACAACCGCTGTTTAACATTACGGCACTCAGCAGCGTTACCGCCGCCATCATTAAAACTGTCTTTTTTTGCATAAAGCCCCCTATATAGATAGTTGTTACTATTATAGTCGATAATGCAAAGCCGGCTATATTGTTGACAATCAAAAATTAAATTTCCCAAAACACATAAATAAACGCAAGATTTTTAGCGTTGAACTATGTTTTTATGCATAGTCGCTCCGGCATTATACATGCCTCCGCTGGAAGCCTCCGGTGCTTTTTGTCGTATA
>CAZEHZ010000141.1:0-4236 GCA_964512385.1 uncultured Victivallaceae bacterium
CGCAAGACTTAGGATCTTGTATCGTAAGATGTGCGGGTTCAAATCCCGCGCCGCGTACCAAATATTTTTGCTGTTTTTCCTGAAACTATCGGCAAAATCGGTTTAATTACCCAATTAACTAAATACAATCTGCACATTTATGGATTATTTTAGTTTGACGTTGCATATTAATATGTTATATTATGTTTAATTTATCTTTATATTATCAATATTTAGTTGAGGATTTTTAATATGGACAAGAAAATTAATGTGGCGGTAATCGCCTGTGGCTCCCGAAGCCGTGGCGTTGTGGGCAATTTATTGCGCGACTCTAAACGTAACGTAAACGTAGTTTCAGTTTTTGACCCGGATCGCAAGGTGGCGGAACGCGCCTTGACCGAATGGAACTCGCCGGATACCAAAATCTGCCGCAGTTATAAAGAAGCAATTGCTATGCCCGGCGTAGACTGGGTAATGGTTTTTTCGCCCAACGCCTTTCATAAAGAACATATTCTGGCCGGTTTTGCCGCCGGAAAAAATGTCTTTACCGAAAAACCGCTGGCCACCAAAATTCCGGATTGTCAGAAGATTTTTGAAGCTCATCAGAAGAGCGGCGTAATTTTCGCCACCGGTTTTGTATTGCGTTATGCTCCGATTTATCGTAAGCTGAAGCAGTTGCTGGACTCCGGCGAATTCGGTTACATTTTATCGGTGGACGCCAATGAAAATATTGCCCCGGACCACGGTTCGTATATTATGCAGAACTGGCGACGCTTAACCAAGTTTGCCGGGCCGCATATTTTGGAAAAATGCACTCATGACTTGGATTTGCTTAACTGGTTCTGCCAGTCGTTGCCCCGGCGGGTGGCCTCGTTTGGTACACTGAACTTCTTTAAGCCGGAAAATGAAAAATTGATTCAAAAGTATGGTAAAGACTTTTTCACCCGCTGGGATGACCCTCACCGTGTGGCGACTCCGTTTACGTCGGACAAAGATTTGAAGGACAATCAAGTGTCGATTATCGAATACCGCAACGGTATCCATGTGCAGTTCCAATGCACAATGAGCAATGCAATTCCCGAACGCCGTATGAGTTTCAGTTGTTCCGAGGGCAACCTGATTGCCGAACTTTACAGCGGGAAATTAACCTGCAAACGCTTGGGCGATGAAGCTGTAACGGTTTATGACTTTCTGGGCGACGGGCATGGCGGCGGCGACAATTACATTATGAAAGAGTTATATGAAAACGTAATGTGTAGCGGCGAAGCCCCCAAATGCAGTGGTAATGAAGGCCTGGAAAGCGCCGTATTGTCTTTAGCGTTGGACAAAGCCGCCGAAACCGGCAAGGTGCTGGATTTGGAACCGATTTGGAAGTCGATGAATCGTTAATAAGTTGTCAGGAAAAATATGCCGATTTTATTGTTGCTTAAGAAATTACTGGCGCGTTGCCTGTTTCCGGTGCCGTTTGTGATAATGCTGCTGGTTTTGGGGATGAGTTTAGTTTTTTTCAGTAAGCGGTTCAAAAAAGTCGGTAAAATCATATTGTCTGCCGCTGTGGTGCTTTTGGTTATCATAAGCATCACCGGCAGTTGGTTGCTTACTACCTTAACCTCTCGCTATCCGGGGTTTACCTTGCCGGAAAAGCCGGAACCGCACTATGTAGTCGGCGTGCTGGCCAGTTCGTTTTTTGAAACAGACACCGGCAATCCGAATGACCATTTTGGCTGGCATTCTCAAGTTCGCTTACTGGAGGGCTGCCGCATTGCAAAAATGCTGCAAAACGCCGGAATCCCGTTTAAACTGGTGATTTCCACCGGCAATGTTGATGTGGAGATTGAGATTAAAAAATTTGCGGTTGAGCAATTTTTACAGCAAATGAATTTAGCCGACTGCGACTATGTCATCAATCCATCGGCATACACCACTAAAGACGAATTACTGTTTTTAGAGCAATTCCCCAGCCCCAAGATTATCGTGTCCGAGGCCTTTCATATGCCGCGTATTATGTTGCTGGCCCAAAAATTAGGCTACACCGCTCTGCCCGCACCGGCGGCGATTCCAAGTTTTTTTGAGGATATGAACCTAATGGATTTTGTACCCTCCGCCAACTCATTCTATTACTTTGAAACCGCAGTATATGAGTATTTAGGTATGCTGGAGTACACCTTATTTAGTCGATAATGCAAAATGTGATTCATGCCATAAAAAACGCCGCATAATTTTGGGTGATACGGCGTAGTTAGATAAACGTGTTCAGCGTTTTTGAACCGGCAGGGTTATGCGGGTATTTTCCGGCACAATATTAGTTCTGCCTTGAGGTAGAGGTTCGTGCTGACTCAGCTTCAACCGTACCTGCGGCACGTCGGCAATGCCGCCCGCCGGCACCGTTAATTCGGTACCGATTGCCGGCTTGGAATCCAGTTTACAGCGCAATAAATTACCGTCAACCGTGGCCGACTTCACCGTAAATTCCGCATTTTGGGCCTGCAAAACCCGATTGGTCATGGTAGCCGCCGCAGAATCGGCGATGCGTTGGTCAAACACCATCAGCAATTCGTCATTATTCAACATTAAAGCCTTTAAGACGGGAGCTTCGGAAAAAACCTCATCCCGGATATTAAATTCGTAAACCAGAAAATTATCCAGCACTTCATCGCAGGCCGCCCGATGCTCTTTTACCCAATCAATACTGCGGCGCATTTCCGGTAAAGACCCGAAATCGCTCTGAGTGCCTACTTTTACGGTAGGGCAGGCTCGCTTGGCCTCATCCACATAAAACTTATACGCTTTAATGTAGTCCGGCTTCAAATCCGGGTTACACCAGTCCGGCCAGTGAGTCTGCACAATATGGATATCCGGCTGAATACGTTCCACCATGCTGTAAGTATCCATACCGTTATAGAAGCGGATTTTTTTATCACCGTCCGGCTCGCTGATGCCTAAAGACCAGGAGACAATGGCGATATCCGGGTGTTCAGACCTTACTTTGCTCATAATATCAAACATAAAATCGTTTACGGTTTTAACGCGAAAATCCTCCCACGCCTTAGTAAGTTCGGGATTTTTGGTGTAATAAAGCGGACTGTTCGAGTCAACAAATTCGGGCAACTCCTTATATCCGGTTTCAGCTTCAAAAGCCTTGCGGAAGCCCTGACTGATATCGCCCATTTGCGGCGGATTGTAACTTAATCCGTTATAATTTGGATACATAGTTTCCAGCATGGCAAAGCCGTCAAAGCCAAAATCGCCTAGCATTTTGCTGACATATTCGCCATACCACTGGTTATATTCCGGGTAAACGAAACCGATAAACGTATGTTCTTCGGTTTTATTTCCGGTAAATTCCATCTGCCAATCTCTCCAGTTCGGCGGCAGGAACTTATCCATCTCGGCGGGTTTCACCCATACCCAACACGGGAAAGTAATCAGAACCACGGGGATATTTTCTTGCTGTAAAGTTTCGATCAAGTCCTTATTGCAAGCGGTCGGAACGGTGGCAAAATAATATACAGCGTTGTAATTATTTACTTTCAGTTCTAACGCAATTGATTCCGGTGAACGGTCTTTATAATACTCAAAAATAGGATCAATATGTGCGGCGCTTGCGGTACGCAACTGCTCTTTAACTGCCGATTTATCAGCGGCAAACATCCCGATGGCCACGGAACATGCCATACAGAAACTCACAAATTTTTTCACACTAACCTCCATTGTTATATTTATTATCCAAGACAATAGCATTTAACTTCAACGTTGTCAAGCGGAGGATACAAAAATATTATAGATAATTGTAATAATTGCGGAAAAAACTAAATGGCAATAACAAATTCCATAACTCTTCGGGATTAAAAAAGAGAAGAACCGCAATAAAAAAACGACTTAACGAATAAACGATAAGCCGCTGATAATCAAATGGCGGAGAACTCGCTCCCGAATCGCTAACCCGGACTGAAAGCAAGACTTGACGCCACCAAATATTCGGAGTGTTTATTTATCAAGTTCGATTTAACAATTCTAGAAAAGTTAGGAAGCCGCATATTGTGGCAAGGTGGTTAAAAACATGTTTACACAAAATTTATGACAGAACCGACATGGGAGATTCGTAATGGTGTCTATTTTAAACAAATTTTTTGTTTCAATTCACTCCCATGTGTGACATGGGAGTGTCATTCTGCCCCTATCAAAGGGCTTGGCATGTTTCAATTCACTCCCATGTGTGACATGGGAGCAAGCAATGCTCAGCTATAAATAATTTAC
>CAZEHZ010000142.1:0-4225 GCA_964512385.1 uncultured Victivallaceae bacterium
ATGGCGTAGCAACAATATCAATTTTATGGGATTTTACGGATGGACAAAGTGGGACAATGTGTTTTTCGCTTCCACTGTTTTTAAGTTATATAAATGATAAAAATGAATAAATTGCGGATTATATAATGACACCTTTTTTATATAATACTGAGTTAAGCAATCGGGATTTACTGGGTTCTGTTAACACGAAACAAGGTGAGTCCTCGCTGGTTAAGGTGGCTTATACTAATGATTTTAAACGATATGCACCAATAAAAAATACAACTGAGAATTTTTCAAGCATATAGAAGAAAAAAACACGTCTCCAAGGTCATTATGACGAATTGTGATGTCGCTTTACATGGAGAAATGAGTTTATCAACATAATGACATAAAAGGAACTTAATTATGGATACCAGTAAAATAATTATTCCGTATGCGAAACCGAGTTGCTTAAGCGATCCGTATCGGGAGTATGACAAAACCGAGCTTTTGACTATCTTGGCTACGCCGGAGGAAAACTTGTGCAGCCGGCAACTTTCTATGCTGTTTCATGGTGGCCTATGTGCCGGATATTATGAGGAGTGTTGTTACTATTTGCCATACATTTTACAATATGTTGCCGACGAAAAAGCGAACTGCAATGAAGTTTTATACTATCTTATCTATTGGGGACGCTTTTGGTATTCACATTTGGTTAAAGATGATATTTGGCCAGAGCTAAATAATTATCTGGATGAGCTTTTTTGCAGTTTTTCCAAAGATTTCATTATTGACCGCAATATGTTACACCCAAATAAATGGGAGTATATCAATACTTTTTTGTTTTGGGCAAATAATATTAAATACGAAGATTATGAACTTGCCAAACTGAATAATACCCAAATTCCTCCCATACCTTATCAGGCGGACGGCTATTTAGCTACACGCTTCAGCTCTCCTGAATCATATTCCGATTGGGCATGGCTGATTTTCTTAATTAATGAGAAAAATAATCATTCGTTTAAATCTCCGTATTTATCATTATGGGAAAAGCGAAACGATTGGCACTCGACCGCATCGCAAGCAATCATAGCTCATTGCTTAAACTATCCTGAAGATGAAGATTTTTGGACAACGCAATTAAATGGAGTCATGATATACTAATCGATAATGCAACAGGTGCTTTTTGCATTATCCGCTATATTACCGGAGAATGTTTTTGTTCCATCAAACTAACCGATTACGGTTTTGCCGGAGGCCTGCATTATTCGATATGCCATGGCTAAGGCTTCGGTGGACGGTTCGGGAATGGTGGCAAAACTGTTCGGCAAATTCAATGCCCGCCATTTGAATTCCGCCATTTTATGGAAAGGTAATAACTCAATTCGCTCAATACAACGGTAGGAGCGTAATTTTTCGGCCAGCAAATTTAATTGCTCCGGCAACAGCGTCCACTCCGGCACTAAAACATGGCGAATCCAGACCGGCTTTTGACGGGCTTCGCACCAATCCAGAGTTTTTAACGCATTTTCATTCCCCTGCCCGGTCAATTTCCGGCACATTTCCGTATCTATGGCTTTAATGTCCAGCAACAGTAAGTCCGCCGGAATCAACGCTTTTTCCGCCGACTCCGGCAATACGCTTCCAGAGGTGTCTATCGCGGTATGCATACCATGTTGTTTGGCCAATGTTACTAATTCCGCCGTAAAATCCACCTGCAATAACGGTTCGCCACCGGAAATGGTCAACCCGCCACGCACAAAATTACGCACTCGCCACACTTTTTGCCATACCTCTGCCGCACTCATTAAGGTGCCGCCCGCACAATTCCACGTGTCCGGATTATGACAATACTTACAGCGCAGTGCGCAACCCTGCAAAAAAACTACAAAGCGTACTCCCGGCCCGTCCAACGTGCCGAAGCTCTCAAACGAATGAATTCTGCCGAAAGCCGCCATGTTTGCTGTTTACCTTAGAATTTGCTGTGGAACGTGCGGTTAATCACATCCAACTGCTGTTCACGGGTCAACTTAATAAAGTTCACCGCATAGCCGGAGACTCGAATGGTAAGCTGCGGATATTTTTCCGGGTGTTCCATCGCATCCAGCAACATTTCACGCTGTAACACGTTCACGTTCAAGTGATGCCCGGACTCAGCAAAATAACCGTCCAGCAAAGTTATCAGATTTTCCGACTTTTCCGCCACCGACTTCCCCAGCGACTCCGGCGCAATACTGAACGTGTAACTAATCCCGTCTTCCGCATAGTCATACGGCAGTTTGGCCACGGATTTCAGCGAGGCCACCGCACCGTTTACATCCCGTCCGTGCATTGGATTAGCTCCCGGCGCAAACGGTTCGCCCGCCTTTCGCCCATCCGGGGTGGAGGCGGTTTTCTTACCATACATCACGTTACTGGTAATGGTTAAAATCGACATCGTCGGCTTCGATTCCCGGTAGCAGTGATGACTGGCCAACTTTTTATAGAAACTGCGCACAATCTCCACGGCGATTTCATCCACCCGTTCATCATCGTTACCGAATTTCGGGAAGTCGCCAATCGTCTCAAAATCCACCGCCAGCCCGGACTCATTCCGAATCGGCCGCACCTTGGCATATTTTATGGCCGATAAACTGTCCGCCAAAACGGACAACCCGGCAATTCCGCCCGCCATGGTCCGCAAAATATCTTCGTCATGCAGAGCCATTTCTATGCGTTCATAGCAGTATTTGTCATGCATATAGTGAATTACGTTCAACGTCTCTATATATAGCTTGGCCAACCAGTTGCACACTTCATCAAAGTTACGAATAACCTCATTGTAATCAAGATATTCCGATTCGCTTAAAATTCTAATGGCCGGGGCAATCTGTTCATCGCCGCATTTTACATCGCGGCCGCCGTTAATCGCATACAGCAACGCCTTGGCCAGATTTACCCGCGCCCCGAAAAACTGCATCTGTTTGCCGATTTTCATGGCCGACACGCAGCAGGCTATGCCGTAATCATCGCCGAATTTCACCCGCATCAAATCATCATTTTCATACTGGATTGACGAGGTTTCAATGGAAATTTCGGCGCAGAATTTCTTAAAGTTTTCCGGCAGATTTTTACTCCACAGCACCGTTAAGTTAGGTTCCGGAGCCGGGCCTAAGTTGACCAGCGTATGCAGGAAGCGGTAGGACATTTTGGTTACCATGTGCCGACCGTCCACCGACATTCCCGCCAAAGATTCCGTGACCCAAGTCGGATCGCCGGAGAACAGTTCATCATAAGCCGGAGTCCGCAAAAAGCGCACAATCCGCAGTTTCATAATGAAATGGTCCACAATCTCCTGTACTTCCGCTTCGGTATATTTTCCGGCGGCCAAATCACGTTCGGCATAGCAATCCAGAAAGGTGGAGATACGCCCGATGGACATCGCCGCCCCGTTCTGTTCTTTCACCGCCGCCAGATAGCCGAAATACAGCCACTGCACCGCCTCTTTTACATCGGTGGCCGGTTTGGAAATATCAAAACCGTATTCTGCGGCCATTTCTTTAAGTTCTTTAAGTGCCTTCACCTGTTCGGCAATCTCTTCCCGATGGCGGATGACTTTATAATCCATTACGTCAAAAATCATCTCTTTTTTGGCCCGGACTTTTTCGGCAATCAACTGGTCCACGCCGTATAACGCCACCCGGCGGTAGTCGCCGATAATCCGGCCGCGCCCGTAAGCATCCGGCAGACCGGTAATAATTCCGGCATGGCGAGCCTGTTTCATCTCGTCGGTATAAACATCAAACACGCCGTCGTTGTGAGTTTTGCGATATTTGAACACATGTTCCACCTCCGGATCCATTTTCCGCCCGTAAGCTTCCAGTTCAGTATGAATCAGCCGGAACCCGCCGAACGGCATTATCGCCCGCTTTAAAGGTTCATCGGTCTGCAACCCCACAATCTGTTCTAAATCCCGGTTAATATAACCGGCGGCGTGAGAAGTGATGGTGGATATATTTTTTTCATCAATATCATAAACACCGTTACGCTGGCGTTCCAGCTTCATCTGCTCCGACAACTGTTCCCATAACTTTAAAGTACGTTCCGTTGGCGACGCCAAAAAAGTTTTGTCGCCGTTATACGGGGTATAGTTGCGCTGAATAAAATCGCGCACATTTACCTCGCGATTCCATAATCCTGTATTAAATGATTCCATAGCCGCAGTCTCCTTTTAATTTGCCATTCTAATGCAACTTCATCTCTTACCCCGTTCCAACCAATTAAG
>CAZEHZ010000143.1:0-4201 GCA_964512385.1 uncultured Victivallaceae bacterium
CCCCCCGCTATCAGAATATGATAATCTATATTAATATTTTGTAACGACAGTTATATCGCTAATTTACCGAATATAAAGACTGAAAGCTATAACTGCTTGTAAAACAGCAATGTTATAGCTTTTTTATTCAATGTCTACCGCTTTTTAAAGGCCGCTTCCGCACTTTTTATGGTGTTTTGCATTAAAACGGCGATCGTCATGGGGCCGACGCCGCCCGGAACCGGAGTGATGGCGGCGGCTAAAGGTTCCACTTCTTTAAAGTTTACATCGCCAACCAGACGGGTGCCGGAGGCTTTTTCCGCATCGGCAATACGATTGATGCCGACATCAATGACCACGGCGCCCGGTTTCACCATGTTTGCCGTAACAAATTCCGGCTTGCCGACGGCGGCGATTAAGATATCCGCCGTGCGGGTGTAGGAGGCGATGTCCGGCGTGCCGGAATGTACACAGGTAACGGTGGCGTTAGCTCCTTTTTCTTTTTGCATCAGCATGGCGGTCAACGGTTTGCCCACAATGTTACTGCGGCCGATGATTACCGCATGTTTGCCGGCCGGGTCTATATTATACGCATCAAGCAACAGCATTACGCCGTATGGAGTACAGGGGAAGAACCCATCGCGGCGACCCAGCAGCATTTTGCCCACATTAACCGGATGAAAGCAGTCTACATCCTTTTCCGGCACAATTGCGGCCACCACTTTTCCTTCATCAATCTGTTTGGGGGGAGGGGACTGCACTAAAATACCATGAATATTGGCATCCCGGTTTAAGCGGTCAATCAGAGATAAAACTTCATCCATAGTGGCAGTTTTTGGCAACACATATTTTTCAGAGTGAATACCGAGTTCCCGGCACTTCTGGTCTTTACGATTCACATAAACTTGCGATGCCGGATCCTCGCCAATCAGGATTACCGCCAGTCCGGGTACACGGCCGTAATCATGGCGTAAACGCTCCACGCTGGCGGCGTTAGCCGCATTAATATCCGCACTGACTTTTTTTCCGTCGATAATTATACTCATGATTTTAATCCTTTCAAACTGTTTCAATTACATAATATGACAGTTTTTAGCGGTTTTTCAACTGCATAAAGCGTTTTTTTTCTTGACAAATCCTATAAAAGAGGTATCTTGAAATGCAAATCTAAAAAAAAGGGTGTGAAAAATGAAATTTTTAGTATTCGGGTCATTGAATATAGACCTGGTTTATCAGCAGCATCATATTGTTGCACCGGGCGAGACCATTGTAGCCAGCAACCGCACGGTTCATGCCGGCGGGAAGGGGGCGAATCAGGCGGCGGCGTTGGCTCGCAGCGGCGCCGAAACTTTTATGGCCGGAAATATCGGACCGGACGGACAGTTTTTACTGGATGAACTGAAGCGTTGCGGTGCCGACATCAATCTTGTGAAGGTGCATCCGGACGGCGTAACCGGTCATGCCGTGATTCAACTTTCGGAAGATGGCGAAAACGCAATCTGCGTCTACTCCGGCACCAATCATCAGATTACGCCGGAACAAATTACCGAAGTTTTGAGCCATTTTAATTCCGGCGATGTCTTGTTGATTCAAAACGAGGTGAATAATTTAGCGGCCTTAATCACCGCCGCCGCCGAAAAAGGTTTAAAGGTGGCGTTTAATCCGGCACCCTTTACTCCGGAAGTGATGAGTTTACCGTTGGACAAAGTAAGTTTGTTAATTGTAAATCAGGTGGAGGCCGGCCAGTTGACCGGAGCGGATGAGCATGATACCGATGCGTTATTAGCGGCGTTAAGTGCAAAGTTCCCGAATACCGAAGTTGTCTTGACTTTAGGCAGTAAAGGGGCGGCGTATTTGAAGAACTCCAAAGCTGTTTTTGCGGCGGCCGGTAAGGTGAAAGTGGTGGACACCACTGGGGCGGGAGATACGTTTATCGGCTTCTTCCTGTCGCAATGGAGCAACGGTGCAACTCCGGAAGCGGCCTTGGCGTTTGGTAATCGAGCCGCCGGAATTGCCGTTACCAGACTTGGCGCAATGACGTCTATCCCGGCGGTGGCCGAGCTTAATTAATTGTTTGTCCAATATAAAAAACTCCGCATTTTTTACCGTGCGGAGTTTTTTTATTCTTGATAAGATTTTTATGGATAAACGGTTACCACAAACGGCATACTGCCGATTTTAAAGTCTTTCTGATTCAGTTCGGCAACGACCAGATAATAGCCGCCGGCGTAATCGGCGGGAAGTTTTTCCACAAAAGAGAGTTCCGATCTGACCGGCGACGTATTGCCCGGCATTAATATTAAAGGATAATATAACGGTTCATGAACTACCGGCGTCTGAGTAGTCCAGTCTTCCGGCTTGGTGTTTTCCGGAATATTGCCGTTTTCGTCGCACGGAATATAATGGAAGATGATATTAGCACTTTCCGGCACCAGCCAGTACGGTAACTCAATGCGTGAATTGCCGCCGTTATGAACCGCAATGGTCAACATACCGGGGACTCCGGCCACTAAGTCGGTATTCCCGACCGGCAAAACCGTGATAATGCCGGAAATATAGTCCTGATTGGCGGCTGGTTGAATCGTTTTTCCGTTTTCATCCACAATTTCAGTGGATATGGCGGGTTGAGATGATTGACAACCGGCAAGAACTGCCAACAAAGCTAAACCAGCTCCAAATTTCAATTTCATATTGTATTTTCCTTAAAAATCAGCGTTTGTATATAAGAACGTACAGCGTAAACAAAATTGTTCCGGCCAGTGTTACCGTCGTGCGCAAAGACAACCCCATAATCATTTTTGCCGTAAAGTCGCTTCCGCCCACAAAGTCAATAACATTGAAGGCAAAATAAACAATCCCAAACCAAATAAGCGCAAAAACCGGAATCCACATAAGTTTGACCATCCACCCGGAGGTGCCGGAACCCAGTTTCGCCGATAACGGCCGATAGTACGATGCGTCAAGTTGTCGTCTTCTGCTCATAATATATAATGCTCCTTGTATATAGAAAAATAGCATGTAAAAAGACTATATGCAAGCCGGGAATGGTGTTTTTTAAGCAAAACAGTGTCAAATTTGCAAAAATATCGGCAAAAAAACCATAGTTGCTATTGACTTTCTGGCAAATGTCGAGTAAAATATAAGCGAAAGCATTTATATAAAAAAATAATAGGAGATATATAATGAAACGCAGTTTTACCTTGGTGGAACTTTTAGTGGTAATCGCGATTATCGGTATTCTGTCCAGCATCTTGTTGCCTACCGTCGGGCGTGCCAGAGCTCAGGCTAATGCCACAAAATGTATCAGTAACATGAAAAACGTTACCGGCGCATTGATTAACTATAGTAACGATCCGGCTCATAAAAACCGGTTGCCGGTGGAGTGGGCGCAATATGATTCAAATAATGACGGCAAGGCAGATGTCAATCGTACATGGATGGAAGAACTGGTCTATGCCGGTGCTATGCCGGAAGGCGGCAAGGCTGACCCGGCTTACAAAGACCGTTTAGTATTAAATGAAGTGTTCTACTGCCCCGATGATATGGACGCACAGGGCTTTAATACCAGCAGTTATGCCGTGAACTTTTATTTGACTCAGCCTCGCAGTGCCGTGAATAAAAAGACGACATTAAAAGATAAGACGGAAGCCTATGTGAACTTGTCTACGGTGGAAAGCCCCGGCAACTTGGCGATTTTGTTTGAGAATCGCAAGAATCTGTTTCAGGAAGGCTCCAATGGGAAAAACTACTTGAGCATTACTTTAGAGGATATGAATACATCCGATAAGCCGGAAAAACCGAAAGATTCTCTTACCCGCATGTGCCGACACAATAGCAATAACTCCACTAATATCGGTTATTTGGATGGTCATGTGGCCGCTATGGAGCGTGGGGAATTATACAGCGTAGTGAACAGCGGATATAAGACCACAAGCACAAATACCGGCGACAAGAAGGTGGCTTATAAGATTTTGAACAATATGTATGGTACTACCGGCGGCGATACAACTGTATATAACAAGACTAATCGCAAAGAAGAAGCTCGCTCTTCGCTGAAATAATCGTTCTACTAACTCTTATATAAGACCGTAACCCCTGTAAAATGGCGTTACGGCTTTTTTTATTGTTATAAACCGCCGCAGTTTAACTTTTTTTGAACTTTCTCATAAAACGTATTTGCATAATCGCAAAAGTATGGCATATTAAATCCCTGTCGCCAATG
>CAZEHZ010000144.1:0-4072 GCA_964512385.1 uncultured Victivallaceae bacterium
CACATCGTCCATAGAACAAAGCACAGCATCAGCATCTTTGGCTTTCTTTTTATTTTAAAAAATATTTATGATATATTTCTTGGATTTGAAATGATATAAAATACGGTACCAAAACTATAACCTAAAAACTTAAGGAACGTATTATGGTAAAGTATCTGAATGCGACTCCGACCCAGAACGCCAAGCTCATCGCCTGGATTGAAGAATGGGCCAACATCTGCAAGCCGGAAGGCGTCTACTGGTGCGACGGCTCTCAGGCAGAATATGATCGTTTGTGCAACGAATTAGTGGAATCCGGCCTCGGCATCCGCTTGAACCCGGCCAAACGCCCGAACAGCCTGCTGTTCCGCTCTGACCCGAGCGACGTAGCCCGTGTGGAAGCACGTACCTACATTGCGTCTGAAAAGAAGGAAGACGCCGGCCCGACCAATAACTGGATCGACCCGAACGAATTGAAGAAGACCATGCTCGGCCTGTATGACGGCTGCATGAAGGGCCGTATCATGTACGTTATCCCGTTCTCCATGGGCCCGGTTGGTTCTAATATCGCCAAAATCGGTGTAGAAATTACCGACTCTGCCTATGTAGTTATCAACATGCATGTTATGACTCGTGTTGGTACTAAGGTTCTAAGCGTTCTCGGCAATGGCGAATTTGTACCGTGCGTACACTCCGTAGGCAAACCGCTGGCGGAAGGCGAATCCGATAACGGCATCTGGCCGTGCGCTCCGATTGAAAAGAAGTACATTGCGCACTTCCCGGAAACTCGCGAAATCTGGTCGTTCGGTTCCGGTTACGGCGGCAACGCTCTGCTGGGCAAGAAGTGCCTGGCTTTGCGTATCGCCTCTGTACAGGCTCGTGACGAAGGCTGGATGGCGGAACACATGTTGATCTTAAAGCTCACCAATCCGAAGGGTGAAGTTAAGTATGTTACCGGCGCATTCCCGTCGGCCTGCGGCAAGACCAACCTGGCCATGTTAATCCCCACCATCAAGGATTGGAAGGTGGAAACTGTTGGCGACGATATCGCCTGGATGAAGTTCGGTAAAGACGGCCAGTTATACGCCATCAACCCGGAAGCCGGTTTCTTCGGCGTTGCTCCGGGTACCAACATGGACTCCAACCCGAACGCCATGCACTCCTGCAGCAAAGATACCATCTTCACTAACGTGGCTCTTACTGATGACGGCGACGTTTGGTGGGAAGGCATCGGCTATGACGCTCCGGCGCATTTGATCGACTGGAAGGGCAAAGATTGGAAGCCGGGTCAGGTAGATGCCGACGGCAAGAAGATTTTGGCCGCTCACCCGAACGCCCGTTTTACCGCCCGTGCTTACAACTGCCCGGCGATCGCCAGCAACTGGGAAGACCCGGCCGGCGTACCGATTTCGGCATTCCTGTTCGGCGGTCGTCGTCCGTCCACTGTACCGTTGATTCATCAGTCTTTCGACTGGAACCACGGCGTATTCATGGGCTCCATTGTGGGTTCTGAAGTTACTGCGGCGGCGTTGGACGTAAAGGCCGGTACTGTACGTCGTGACCCGTTCGCCATGTTGCCGTTCTGCGGTTACAACATGGGCGACTATTTCAAGCATTGGTTGGAAATCGGTCAGGCCTCTACCGCTGATAAACTGCCGAAGATCTTCTACGTAAACTGGTTCCGTAAGACTGCCGATGGCAAGTGGTTATGGCCGGGCTACGGCGATAACAGCCGTGTATTGAAGTGGATCTTTGACCGTTGCGACAATGCGGTTGAAGCTGAAGAAACCAAAATCGGTTTCATGCCGAAAGCCGGCGACATTGATCGTACCGGTCTGGAAAGCGTTACTGATGAAGATATGAAAGAACTGTTGGCTATCGACGTTGAAGGCTGGAAGAAGGAAGTTGGCATGATTAAGGAACATTATGCCCGTTTCGGTTCTCACCTGCCGAAGGAACTCGAAGCTCAGCTGGCAGCTCTGGAAGCTCGTCTCGGCTAATCGAGTATAACTATAAATCCCGACTGTCGCAAGGCAGCCGGGATTTTTCGCTTATACCTATTACATGTAAAGTTCAGGTGTCAGTATGGAAAAACTAATCTTCACGCCGATTCAATTAAGTGATTGTCCGCCGATTTCTGCATTATTAGCGCAAATGGATTCGGTAAGTTGCGAAATGAATATCGGCAACTTGTTTATGTGGCGGGAGCAGGCGAAAAATGTGTTTACCGCTTATCGTAATCGGATTATTGTGGCGGCACAGGTGGAAGAGGTTATGTTTTTCCCGCTGGGCGAATGGCTGTCGCCGGCGGAACTGGCCGAAGTAACGGCACAGGTAAATCCTTATATCAATAACTCCGGCACCATTTACGATGTTCCGCCCGAATATTTGGCGGCTTATCCGGAGATAAATGAGTTTTTCCAAGTTGAGCAGTCCGCCGATTATGCCGACTATATTTATGATTTAACCGACTTAGCCGAACTGCGGGGCGCCAAACTGCGCAAAAAACGGAACCTGATTAAACAATTTACCGCCGCCAACCCAAACGTGAAAATCGGCGAAATTACCCCGGACAATATTGACGAATTTTATCAGTTGTCTCAAGAACTTTTCGGCCGCTTAGCGGTAAATGACACTTTGCAGAAAGAGTTGGAGATGTGGCCGGAGGTTCACCATTATTTATTTGCTCCAGAATTAAACATGGGGTCTTTAACGCTGAGTTTAGATAATCGCATGATTGGCTTTGCCATCTATTCGCCATTAGGTCAGCACGCCTATGATATTCATTTTGAAAAAGTGGACCACACAATAAAAGGAGCGCCGCAGTTTTTAGTGCAGGAGCTGGCCAAAAAATTGTTGACGCTGGGGGGCAGACTGATGAATCGGGAACAGGATTTAGGACTCCCCGGCCTGCGTCAGGCCAAAGAGTCCTTAGCTCCATTGTATTTATATCAGCGGGCAATTTTACGCAGTCGGGGCTGAGCCGCCGGCAAAGCGTAAAGTCCACACGCCGGAACAGTTGGCGGCATCGGTAAAATCCACCGTCAACGTTTGCGTCTGCCAGCTCATGGTAATGCAATTACCCCAATACAACCGCCCGGAATTGTCAAATAACTGTACCGCCGTCGGACCGGACAAGTTGGCGGCGGCGGCGGTGATTTGAAATTTTTTATTCGCCGGCAATTCGGCAATCGTAATATTCACATCGGCGGCGGAACTGCCGGAAACGGCTTTCAGCGAGTTTAAAAAATCCGCTTCGCTACCGGTGTTCCCGGCGGCCAGCCATAAATCATACGCACTTTTACCGTCAAAAAGTTCAATCCACGGGCTCCACAATGAATTGGCATTGGCGGTGTGCCGAAAACGGTAATAACGGTCATTAAGACGGCGGGTTTCAGCAATATCGGCTGAGGTTTGAGTGGGGGCAAACTGCACCGCAAACCCGGCGGCCAGCAAAGACAGCACCTGATTGGCGGTATAATATTCCACCGTTACATCCGCCACCGGGCCGGACTGCGACGCCGGACGATTTAAAATCGGCACACTGCACATCGCCAATACCGAACAGTCGCTGTTGCCGGGCGGAATAACCGTAATTACCAGATAGGCGGCGGCCGACGGGTGATTGTTTAAGGCGGCTAAAAAGTTAGCGGTGTAGGTGTTGACCCGAAACGAGAGTTGGCCGGACGATAAACTGGCGGTGGTGTTACCCGGCCAATCGCCGGTGCAGTTCACCTGATTCCCGGCGGAGTCGCCCAGAAACAGTAAATTTTCACCGGAAAAATCGCTCCCGGCAAAACAGGCGTAACTGCCGCCGTCCGCCAAAGAGCGGGGAGTTAATTCATATACGCCGTTGTTGTTTGTTACATGGTAAAAGGTGGCGCAAATCACCACAATTTCACCATAAATAAAGTGGGGCATTTCGTCCTGATGCAGTTCGCGGCCGGACGAGTCGATCAGTTTGCCATTGTCATTAAAACGCAGTTCGATTCTTTTAAAGTTGCTCATTTTTCATTCTCCAAATTTTGAAATTTAAATCCTCCGGGTACGGCGTAATTAAACACCGCCGCCGGAATAACATTAATATGATAAG
>CAZEHZ010000145.1:0-3949 GCA_964512385.1 uncultured Victivallaceae bacterium
CAATGTTTTTCAATGAATTTTCCGATTGTGTAGAAAATGCAGAAAGTTGTTCCACGGCACTATCCCAAATGCAGATTCGTATGGACAATGCCGAATTTTTAAATTATATAAAAGCCCAACCAGCCGTCCAACCGCCGTCCGAACTGTTTTTTTATCTTGGAATAGTTTTTTTGTTAATGCTGCTTGCCGCCGAATTTCTAAAAAAGCGTCCTGACACCCGCATTGCGTTATTGCTATTGCTACCATTTCCGGCGTTGTTTTTTCTAAGCTATTATGCAACTAACAAGATGTATTCCACTTATACCCTTAGTCATACAAAAATGAGCATGGATGATGAAGCCATAATGTTAAAGGTTTTTGCCGAGCAAGCCTCCGCCTGCCCACTCCCCCGATCGGAAATAGCGGCGGCAATCCGGCAATATTATGCAGAAAACGACTCCGTTTGCCACGGCGAACCATTTGCAGCATTAGAAGCCAGCCTGTTCCCGAAAAAACAGTAACCGGTAAGATGTTATATAGTATAACATTTAAGTTGCTTAAAGGTTCAGCAGTTTACGTACTTCCGGCAAATCGGCGGAGGGTTCGGGCAGTTTTATCTGCATATCCATCAGGGTCTCTTCAATAATTTTGGCCACCGCCAGATTGCGGAACCATTTTTTGTTGGCCGGAATAATAAACCAAGGTGCCGTTGCCGTATTGCAGGCGTTAAAAACATCCTCAAACGCCTGCTGATAATCCGGCCAGAAGCGGCGTTCTTCAAAATCCGCCAAGGTGATTTTCCACTGTTTTTCCGGGTCTTCTACACGTTCGGTCAATCGCTTAAGTTGTTCTTCGGCATCTATATGCAAAAACAACTTAACTATTCGGGTGCGGTTGTCGGCCAGCAGGCTTTCAAAATGATTGATATATTTATAACGTTTACTGCACTCGGCGGCGGAGACCTGCCCGTGAACACGGGTTATCAGCACATCTTCGTAATGCGAGCGGTTAAAAATCACCACTTCGCCGTGGCGCGGAGCGGCATTATGGCAGCGCCACAAAAAATCATGAGCCGCTTCGTTCGCCGTGGGCACTTTAAAAGACATTGTTCGGCAACCCTGCGGATTCAATGCGGCAAAAACATGATTTATCGTGCCATCCTTGCCGCCGGCGTCCATGGCTTGAAGCACCACCAGCAGACTCTGCTTGTTTTCGGCATAAAGCTCATACTGCATCTGAGCTATATGAGCAACCGCATTGGCCGTTTCCAGTTCCGCCGGTTCTTTTTTATGATAATCCAGCGTATTATTCGGGTCAATTCCGGCTAAATTTACTTTGGTATCCAAGTTAACGCAAAACTGTTCAGAAAACTTCATAACCAACCTCCTGTTCATGGTGAATATAATCCGTGTGAAAATTTTTTCAAACTATTTTGGTTAATTAGTTTGTAAAAACTTAAAGTTGGCATATATTAAATGCATTCGTTTTTAAAGAAGTGTTTGGCAGGTGTTTGCGGAAGAAGTAAAAAAGGTTGCGCAAAGTTTGTCGAATACGCAACCAGTCTGTACTTTGAAAAAAGTGTGGATGCACCGTGTAAATGACATTTTATGGTGCAATAATTTACTGAAAGAAAAATCTATGTTATCTGCCTTCAAAGATCTCGGCATTGCCGAGCACGTTCTCTGCGCCCTTGAAGCCAAAGGCTTTGAAACTCCGTCCGCCGTTCAGATTGCCACTATTCCGCTGTTGCTGGCCGGTGAACGTGATGTAGTAGCGCAAGCTCAAACCGGTACCGGCAAAACTGCCGCATTCGGTATTCCGATTATTCAGATTTTAGGCGGCCATTCCAGCCGCAATATCCGGGCGCTGGTTTTGGCGCCGACCCGTGAACTCTCGATTCAGGTAGCGGCGGAGATCGACTCGCTGCAGGGCGACGCCGACTTACAGGTAGTGCCGGTTTACGGCGGCCAAAGTATTGAAATTCAGTTGAACCGTCTGCGCCGTGGCGCCGATGTTATTGTCGGTACTCCGGGGCGGATTATGGACATGATGCGCCGCAATGCGCTGGACTTTTCTCAGATCGACTTCGCCGTGCTGGATGAAGCCGACGAAATGCTGAACATGGGTTTTGTGGAAGATATTGAAACTATTTTAGCCGCCACTAACCCGGCCAAACGCATGTTAATGTTCTCGGCCACCATGCCGGATCCGATTTTAAAGATTGCCGCCAAATTTATGCGTGAATACGAAATCGTGCGCTGCACCCCTAAAACTTTGGCGACCGACTTGACCACGCAGATGTATTTTGAAGTAAAACGTAACGACAAACTGGATGCGTTGGCTCGTATTATTGACATTGAAGAAGACTTTTTTGCCATGGTGTTCTGCCGTACCCGTGATGACGTGGACGATGTGGTGGAACAGCTCCACGGCCGGGGTTATGATGTGGAAGGCTTGCATGGCGACATTGCGCAGGCTCAGCGTACCAGAGTAATTGACCGTTTCCGCCAGAAACGCTTTAACGTGTTGATTTGTACCGACGTCGCCGCCCGCGGGATTGACGTAAACAACCTTACGCATGTAATCAATTATTCGATTCCGCAAAATGCGGAAATTTACATTCACCGTATCGGCCGTACCGGTCGTGCCGGCCAGCAGGGTACCGCCATCACATTTGTTACTCCGGCGGAAGTATATAAGCTGAACCAGATTAAACGTGAAGCCAAGTGCCGTATCGACAAGGGCTCCTTACCGGATGCTCAAGTTATCGTTGAACGTAAAATCGCCAAATTGACGGCGGATATCGAGGCAGTTATCACCGGCGGCAAGCATGAGATTCATTTGCCCACGGTAACGCCTTTACTGGAACAATTCGGGGCGGAAAATTTAGCCGCCGCCTTGCTTTCCATGTCCTGCGGTGATGAATTATTGGCCTCCTCTTACGAAGAAATCGGCGCCAAACGCCGGGCGGAAGCTGACCGTAATCGAGTCCGCTTGTATATCGGGCTGGGGAAAATGGACGGCATGGGCGCCAAGGCGATTCTGGATTACCTGTTTGAACGCACCAGAATCGGTTGCCAGAAGTTAGGCAAAGTGGACTGCTTTGACCGCTTCAGTTTTATTGACGCCAATATTGACGATGCCGAAACCATCGTGCGTGCCATGCGTAAAGAGACCCGCAACGGCCGCCCGATTGTAGAAATTGCCAAAGAGCGTGGCGAAAGAAGTGATGCCCCGCGTGAAAATAGAGAATTTGACCGTCCGGCGGCAGCTCCCGCAGCGACGGCTGAAGATGACAGTAACATCAAATTCCGGGAACGCACGTTTGGCCGGGTGGAACGCACGTTTAACAATAATAGCGAAGGCGAACAACGCCGTGAACGTCGACCGGAGCGCAGTTTTGACCGTGGCGAACGTCGGCCGGAACGCAGTGGCGAACGCAGTTTTGACCGGGGCGAACGCCGCCCGGAACGCAGTGGCGAACGCAGTTTTGACCGGGGAGAACGCAGTTTTGACCGGGGAGAACGCAGTTTTGACCGGGGCGAACGCCGACCGGAACGCAGTGGCGAACGCAGTTTTGACCGGGGAGAACGCCGGCCGGAACGCAGTGGCGAACGTAGTTTTGACCGGGGAGAACGTCGCTTTGACCGTGGCGAACGCCGGCCGGAACGCAGTGGCGAACGTAGTTTTGACCGGGGCTACTCGGCTCCGCGCGGTAAATCTTTCAGCCGTCCAGCCGACCGCTCAGCGGCTCCGGCCCGTCCTGCAAAACCGGCGGCTCCGGTAGTGATGGCTCCGGATGGCTCACGCCCGTTAAACCGCAAAGAGCGGCGGGCATTGATGTTTGGCGACAAACAACAGTAATTCTTAAGCGTCTGATATTATATGTCAGACGCTTTTTTTTGTTTTTTGCAATTGCTTTTTTGGTTTTATGCATTAGATTAGTAGTATGTATATAAATCAATGGAGG
>CAZEHZ010000146.1:0-3868 GCA_964512385.1 uncultured Victivallaceae bacterium
TAAGTCAAGGGCATTTACACCTATCATTTAGGAAAAAGTGGTCCAAGCCATAGGGACAGGCGCACACTTTTAAAACCGGAATTATACAACAACCGAAAATCTTCGGTGCTCGGCTGTCCGGAACGGAACACCATATTTTCCTCATCCACCAGCGTTGCAAAGTTTTGCTGTAATGCCGCTTTTTCCGAATCAGAGACAATAACCGGCAACGAGGTTCCCGCACCCTCCGGCTCTCCCGCCGAATGACTATTACACCCGGCAGGAAACACGCCAAGTACGACAACTGCTATACTCAGCCAAGCCCACAACCCAATTTTTTCATTTAGCTGCGGTATCATTTATTGGCCAAAAAACGTTCGGCGTCCATTCCGGCTTTACAACCCATGCCGGCGGCGGTTATAGCCTGCCGATAAACCGGGTCGGCACAGTCTCCGGCGGCAAACACCCCGGACATACTGGTGCGACTGCTGTTACATGCCAATTTAATATAACCCTGTTCGTCAAGTTCTATCTGCCCTTTAAACAATTCGGTGGAGGGTTGATGCCCCATTGCCACAAACAAGCCGTCGATTTCCAATGTACTGTCCGTATTGGCGGCATTATCATGCAGTTTGACGGCGGTCAGCTTATCGCCGCCAATCAGACTACTTACTACGGTGTTATAGATAAAGCTGATTTTAGGATTCTTTTTGGCCCGCTCTATCATAATTTGCGACGCCCGCAAAACATCACGACGCACAATTACGGTAATATGTTCGGCAAAATTACTTAAAAAATTCGCCTCTTCCATCGCCGAGTCGCCACCGCCGACCACCGCAACTTTTTTGCCCCGGTAAAATGCTCCGTCGCAAGTGGCACAGGCCGAAACACCGTGGTTCTTATACTTGTCTTCTTCCGGCAGATTCAACCAGCGCGGTTGCGCACCGGTGGCAATAATTACCGCTTCGGCCTCGATCACCGTACCATCTTCTATAAATAATTTTTGGGGGCCGTCTGGAATAAACTCCACTTTATCCACCTTAGCCATTTCAATCCGTGTCCCGAATTTTTCGGCCTGCTGCTGCATATTATAGACCAGTTCAAAGCCGTTCACCGCATCTGGGAAACCGGGAAAATTCTCTACGTCGGTAGTCTGCGTAAGCAGGCCGCCAGGCACGGCGCCCATGTATAACAGAGGCGATAAATTTGCTCTTGCCGCATAAATCGCTGCTGTAAATCCAGCCGGCCCGGAACCTAAGATGACTAATTTTTCCATACTGCACCCCTCATATTTTAATTAGCTTTTAAATCTATTTTTTATCTTTTTTATTTGGATCGGCATCGCTGTCTTTCTGATACCATTTACCGTTATCGGCCTGCAGCCAGTCGCCGGGCTTGGCATTTTTTGCAATAATTATCGCCCGCTGTTTGCCCACTTGCTGACTGCTGGATTTCATTTTCTTTGCCACTAAATCATAGATTTGTTTGCGGTCGGCGTTATCTGCCGCCACCACTGCATCCAAATCCTTATCATCTTTAACTCTGGCAACGATATAACCCAGATTATTTTCGCCGATTTTACCGGATTTTTTATATTCAACCACCGTTTTTAAACGTTCGGTCATCGACTGTTGAGCTTTTTTCAAATCGCTGTCATCGTCGGCATAAACACTGGCCGCACCGAGTAATAATGTAGCCGCAACTAAGATTTTGGCAAAATTCTTCATTTTATTGCTCCTTTTTTCTTTTATAATTATAACTGTTCAGCTTGTTTGTCCATATCGCCAAAGATGTCATTCAATTCGCGCTCAACTTTTACGTTCACATTTACGTCGATACTGATGGACATTGGTTTAATTTCAATAGGTTTAATTTCCACTTCGTTCTTGGTTTGAATGGTTGGGGTGCAAGCACAAAGCACGGCGCACCCCGCCATCATCGGCAACAGTTTACGGTTCATAATTCTCCTTGCGTTAATTTTTTATACATATTATTAAATTCAAGCAACTGATTCAGCGGCACTTTCCAGCGCAGAGTCAAGTTTATCCCTTGAAAATGGGCGCCATTATAGTCAACCCGGACAAAACCGCCTTTTTCCGGGTCAAATGTAAACGGTAGATTCCCGGCCGGCTGTCCGTTAAACACGGCGGCAATCACCACATTATCGGCCGTATCGGTAGAAAAATCTATCTTTACCCAGTCATAGACAAACTTTTTCAGGGATTCGGTTGCAATATCCAGTTCCGCAACACCGGAATTTTCTGGAATTGCCATGTGGCCTAATTGAATAGTGTCTTTTACGCCCGGTTCGCTGTATAAATACCCACGCTTAAAATAGATGCCTTTCTGGGGAGAAAAGCGAATTGGCACTCTACCGTAAATGCGCCCGTCTCCGGAAGCCGAGCCAATACCGAAAGTATTGATAAACTCTGACAAACTTAAGGCATCACAGAAAATATTGGTATTTATTTCCGGATTATTTTTTCTTAAATGCACTGCATAGGTGTAAACCCGCCCGCCGCACCAATCGGTTCCAGCTTCGTCGATAAACAGTTCATTTTCAAAGAGCTGAAAACCTAAAAACAGGTTATTGAACACCATATTCTTAAACTTCACTTCATCCACCGCTACCTCTAAACGCTCGGTAGTGGAAAGTTTTGGTAAAGCCGGTAATCTAATAGTGGTATTGATGCCGGACGCCGCCAGTTCCAGGCCGGAGTTGGCAACGTCTAAATGCTTAATCCGCAATTCCGCCGTGCCTTGATTGTTGGCATAACCATATTGATAATGAACGTCGGCACCGATCAATCCGGTTGTCTCCCAGCCGGCCAAAGCCGGAAACCATTCGGTTAAAATTGCGATATTCGGGTGTTGATCCGGAATCACAAAATCCGCCTGCAGCAACAACTCCGGCTTAATGGCGGCATCAAGTTCAAAACTTGGCGCATCCGGGAATAATGAACTATGAATTTTGCCGTCTAACAGCCAGCCGGAATCGGTAACTTTTATACTGCCGTCGGCGGCATAATCGGAATCGGTCTTAAAATGCCACGTGAAATTCCGGGCATCGGTTACAGGTTTTAAGCTGTTCCAAGGTAAAGTAAAATTAAATTCCGAAATTTTAAACGGCAGAAACTCCGCTTGCGCCTCGGCCAGTTTAAAGGTAAATAAGCCGGATAAATTGGGGTCATTTAATTGTTTTTTACCGGTAAGACTCCAATCTTTTACCTGAAAGCTCTGTCCATTCCATTGTCCGGAAACGGTTTTGCCGCTTAATAGCGCGTCATATTTACCCGGTCCGGGGAAGTCGGCATTTAATTTTACTTGCCGACATACGGCGTTATTGGCGGCCTGCTGTATACGCAACTGGTCTATACTGCCGTTAACGGCGGCGAACCACTCTGCCGACTCCTTGCGGGCGGTGATTTGCAGTTCAGGCTGCATTGCCCAAAATTCCATACCGTTAAACTTATACGCCAAACTGGAATCGGCCTTGCCGTTTAAAGTGAACTCGCCAACGGCTTCGGCTTGGTCAAAATTAAATTTGCCCTGCAACGGCTCACCGGAACCTAAGGAGGAGGTTAATTGATATTCCCCGTTCAACCGCATAGTTTTGCTTAAATCGATATTGATTTGCGAGGTTAAAACGCCATGTTCAACGGCGTCAAACGCCAATTTGGTCTGTAACGCAAGGTTGCGCGCGGCGCCGCCCCGCCATTGGCCGGAAATCTCCAGTAATCTGGTGGAATACTGGTCATTATAATTAACCTCTATTCCGTTCCCGGCCGGATTGGAACCGGAGAAATTCAACTCATTCCCATCGCCGGAAAACTGCCAGATAAATTCCGGCGAAAGTTTTAAATTATGGCCATATACCAAGGGTTTATTC
>CAZEHZ010000147.1:0-3741 GCA_964512385.1 uncultured Victivallaceae bacterium
GGCCAGCAACGTGTTCCCCGCCGCCCCCCAGCCGTGCAGGGCAAACGCAAAATTGACATAATAATAGGCCAGCAGAATCATCAGTCCGCCAATCGCTCTGGAGGTCAGCGAGTCTAAATATATATACGCCAACACCGTAAACACCGCCACCAGCGGCCATAATAACTTTACCAGCCACGGCCACGCCACCGCCGCCGCCTGCGGTTCACACAAAATTAACGCAATCAAGGTAAGTATAGCACCAAGGATTTGATTCCGGCAGAATCTTTCCGCCGCCGGAATGTTTTTTTCCGTCATCCGCCACACCGCCAAGCCGCCGGCAACCGCAATTACCGCCACTACGCCCAAACCAATTTTATACGCCAGCAACATGCTCATTATTTTTACCCCTGAATTGAACTGACTTCTTTTCCGCTAATCGGATCTACAAACACAAAACTTTCAAAATGCATGGTCGGGTCGGCCCGGAAACTCAAGGTGTTGCCGGACACGTTTTCCAGTTCCTCCAACAGCGATGCGTCCTCATTTTTCAGCCGTTCCAGCACCGCCGGATGCATCAGCACCCGCAACGCTTTGCCTCGCCACTGTCTGGTGCGCAGAATCCGGTGCAGTTCACGCTGAATTTCCACACTCATACTCATGGCCGACTTTACCAAGCCGGAGCCGTGGCAATAAGGGCAGTTGTCAAACACCACATCCAGCACGCTTTCGTGTTCCCGCTGGCGAGTCATCTCCATTAACCCCAACTTACTGATGGGTAATACCTTAGTTTTGGCCCGGTCATTTTTTACCAGTTTTTTCATGTGTCTGAACACTTCATCCCGGTCACGTTGAGTACGCATATCGATAAAGTCCAGCACCACCAGACCGCCGATGTTGCGCAACCGCAACTGTCGGGCAATCTCTTCGGCGGCTTCAATATTGGTCTTTAAAATCAATTCCGGCTGATCGGTGTTCTGCCGTTTGCCCCGACCGGTATTGACGTCAATGGCAATCAATGCTTCAGTTTCATCCACACAAATACAGCCGCCGGAGGGCAGTTTTACCTCCCGCCGCATTACATCATTAAGCTGACTGTTTACCTTGTATTTTTCAAACACCGGCACCAGCTGTTTATAAAACTCCACCTTAGCGGCCATTTTCCGCCCGCCGAACTTCTTCAATTTGGCGGTAATGGCCGAGTAAGCGTCTTCCTGGTCCACCACAATACCGTCAATATCATCGGTCATAAAATCCCGGGCGGTACGCTCCAGCAACGTTGGTTCGCTGTACGCCAGTGCCGGAGCTTTTTTGGTGTTGACAATATTTTCCAAATTCTGCCACGCATCCAGCAAAATATCCAAATCGTGTTTAAAAAAGGTACTTTTCCGGCCTTCGCCAACCGTTCGGCAAATCAACCCCATGCCATCCGGTAACTCCAACGCCGCCAAAATCTTACGCAACCGTTCCCGCTCCGGGGCATTGTCTATTTTAGTGGATAACCCGATATGTGCCGAATACGGCAACAGCACCAAAAACCGCCCCGCAATACTTAAATTGGTGGTTACTCTGGCGCCTTTGGTGCCGATCGGCCCCTTTACCACCTGCACCAGAATTTCGGTACCGGGCTTAAACAGTTCCGGAATATCATCGGCGGTAAGTTTCTTGCTGCGCTTAGTGGCTCGACTGCGCAACTCCATTGCCTTGCCGGTTTTAGGTTTAGCTTTTACCGCTTTTTCGGGTTGTTTATCCCGCACCACCTCCACCATCTCCTGCTCGGCGGACTCCAGCATGTCCCAATAGTGCAGAAACGCATTTTTGCCGGCGCCGATGTCCACAAAGGCCGCCTGCAAACTGGGTTCCAAATTGATGATTTTTCCCAAATAAATTGAACCCGGACGTGGTAAATTGTCTTCCCGTTCAATCTGATACTCTTCCAGCCGCTGATTGCGCAACAACGCAAAACGGGTTTCGAGTTTTTCGCAGTTTAAAATAATCTGCGTATTAATTTTTTCCGTCATATAGAATCAATGTCTACTTTCACCGTGGCCTGATTTATTTTACAGCCGTTCAGATAGGCTGGCGCACTCATGGTTTTGCGTCCGGCGGGAGTAATTTCCAGCAACTCCACCGCCCCGGTTCCGCAAGCAATTATAAACCCATTTTTATCGGCCCGCACAATCGTGCCGGGGGTGGCCGTAATTTCCGGCAGCACCCGCACCGAGTGTACGGTAAGACGTTCTTCACGGTCCGCAAAATTCAGCGTTATAATCGCGCCCGGCCACGGATAAAATGCACGGGTTAACGCCTCTACGGTTTCCGCCGGCCAATTCCAATTTATCAGGCCGTTGTGTTTCTTGATTTTGCAGGTCATAGTCATCGCCGCCTCGTCCTGCGCCACCCCCCGAAAAGTACCCGCCGCAATGCCGGACAGCGTGTCCGCCACATTTGCCGCCGCCACAATACCAAGCTGAAGTTCCAGCTCGTCGCACCGTTCGTGGCCGGACAACGGGTATTTGATAATATGATAAATGTCTCCGGCGTCCAGTTTTTTCACCATTTTCATAAACGTAATGCCGGTATACTGCTCCCGGTGCGCAATGGCCGCCGCAATCGGCGACGCACCACGGTATTTCGGCAAAATCGACGCATGGACGTTGATGCACCCATAACGCGGTATCGCCAAAACATTCTCTTTCAGCAGCTGACCAAAAGAGACCACCAATATAAAATCCAAATCAAGTTTACGGAGTTTTTCCACAAAATCCGGACTGCTGGCGGCCTCTATTTTATCGGCAGTCAGTCCAAGTCCTTCAGCGGCCAAGCCCACCGGAGTCGGCATTAAACGACATTTTCGCCCCGCCGGTTTATCCGGCTGAGTCCCAATGCCCACCAACTCCAGTTCGTCGTTAGCCCGCGACAGGGTTTGCAGAATCGGCACGGCGATGTGCCCCGATCCCATGAAATAAACTCTTAACTTATTTGACATTTTTCTAATAATTCGTTTTGAAAAAAATTTTTATAGATGTATAATGTATCACCTGAATTATAAAAAATCGAATGAAATAGTGAAAATATGAGCAAAATTGCTGTCGCCTTAGGCGGAAATGTGGGAAATACGGTGGTTTTTTTCCAAAAAGCCATAGAAATGCTGTCTGAAAACGGAGTCTCAAATATTGTGTTATCGCCGTTTTTCCATACCGCACCCGTGGATTGCCCCCCCGATACCCCGGATTTTGTAAACGCCGCCTTGATTGCGCAAACTACTTTGACTCCGCAAGAGTTATTGAAGTTATGCCAGAAAATCGAGCAAGCCTTAGGCCGTCCGTCACAACACGGTTTCCATACCTCCAGAACCGTTGATTTAGATATTATTACTTATGAAAATGTAATTCTAAACACTCCGGAACTGACCCTGCCCCATCCATATGCCACCCAGCGCCAATTTGTACTATCCCCCTTAGCCGCCATTGCCCCAGACTGGCTAATCAATGGCCGCACCGTTCAATACTGGCTTCAACAACTTGATAATTAACTTTTAATCCCGGCCGAAACGTCGGCCTCGTTGGTAGAACTCGTGGTATGCTATGTTTCTTTGAGCGTGTTAAGCCATTTTTTGGAGGGCCGAACGTCGGCCTCGTTAGTAGAACTCGTGGTTTGCTATGTTTCTTTGAGCGTGTTAAGCCATTTTTGGGGGAGATTTCTCACCTCCCCCAAACCCCCTCCCGCCGCCAAACGTGGCGGTTCGTTCGTTGTCGCATA
>CAZEHZ010000148.1:0-3581 GCA_964512385.1 uncultured Victivallaceae bacterium
CTAAATTGCATAAAAATGCAAAATAATTCAACAATCCGTTAGCATTTGTGTAAATCTTATGCTATACTCTGGATAACCAACAAAAAAGGGTGTGAGACTTATGAAATTAAATGTAAAGAATTGCCTGCTTGGGGCAATCGCATTAAGTATGTGGGGCGGTTCCGGCCTGTGTTATGGCCAGGCGGCGGCTCCGGAAAGCGGAAAAGTAGTACAAAGCATAAGCCGGGAGCAGTTCATTGATAAGATGAAGGGCGGCTGGCTGGGGCAAATGGTCGGCGTGGCGTGGGGCGCACCAACGGAATTTTTCTGCCCCGGCTTTATTATGCCGGACAAAATGTTCCCGGAATGGAATGAAAGCATGGTCAACACCACGTTCGGGCAGGACGATATTTATGTGGACTTGTGCTTTGTGGATATTTTGGAACGCCGCGGCTTTGATGTCTCAATCCGTGAAGCGGGTATTGAATTTGCCAACACCGGCTTCGGCTTGGACCATGCCAACCGCTATGCCCGTGAAAATTTGCGTAAAGGGATTGCGCCGCCGGACAGTTCTCACCCGGCATTGACCCGCCATTCCGATGATATTGACTATCAGATTGAGGCCGATTTTTCCGGCTTGATTGCGCCCGGAATGCCGAATTATCCGGTGGAAGCGGGCGAAAAATTCGGTCGCATCATCTGCTATGGCGACGGCATGTACGGCGGGCAGTGGGTAGGCGTAATGTATGCGTTGGCGTTTTTTGAAACCAATCCGGAAACGATTGTGGAAAAGTCGCTCCAGTATTTGCCGGAAAAGAGCCAGTATCGTGAGTGCATCACCGATGTATTGAACTGGTACCGTGAGAATCCGGACGACTGGAAAGCCACCTGGCAGAAAATTAACACCAAATATCATAAGAATATCGACTATCGTCAGTACAGCTGTCGCTTGGTTGGTGATTTTAATATTGATGCAAAAATCAACGGTGCTTATATTGCCATGGGGTTGTTGTACGGCCGTGGGAATTTTGAGGACACCATCCGTATCTCCACCATGTGCGGTCAGGATTCCGACTGCAATCCGTCCAGTTCCGGCGGTATTCTCGGCACTATGCTGGGTTACAATGCCTTGGGCGAACAGTATAAAAAGGTGGACAACACCCAGAAATTCTACGCCACACCGTATACGTTTGAAGGCATGATCGAGGCGTCTGCAAAGCTGGCTAAAACGCTGGTGGAGCGTGAAGGCGGCACAATTACGCAGGAAAACGGCGTAGAAATGTGGAACATCCCGGTTCAGCCGGTGGAAAAGAGCGAACTTGAAATGTCGCATTGGCCGAAAATGATTACCGGCGCCTGCTATACCGAAGCGGAGATGGAACGCATTAAAGAACGTACCGACAATAAGGAACCGTTTGAAAAAATTATGCGTAATATTTTCCCCGACTGGTTGATTTATCATTGCAGTCAACAGCCGGATGTCGGCTATCATAAGGAACTTAAGGGGCATGAGAACGTGCTGGTTACTATGCCGTTCACTTGGGGTTTGCCGTGTATTATCACCCGCGACTATCAAGTCCCCGCCAACGCCACCAACGACCAGTTGCACTTTAAGGTGGAACATTTGCCGGGCAGTGACTTCCAGATTGTGGTTCGTGTAAACGGCGAACCGATCTATGACCAGGTGATCGGGCCGAAAGTATCCACCGACAATGTTTATGAGACGTACATTGACTTGTCACCATACGCCGGGCAAACGATTAACTTGTCTATTCTGCATGTGGCTGAAATGTACTATGGTGAAATCGCTTACTGGTATAATTTGGACTTCCGCAATAAGCCGGAAACCAAATAGAGTATAGTTTACGTTTTTCTGCTGAAACACTGATGCCGCCCGGTAAAAAATCGGACGGCGTTTTTTATTGCTGCAACAAAAAATGCCCGGTACTGGTCTATAATATTACTCAAAACGAAGAAGGAGAGCAAGTATGAAAAATCAGATTCTTTTTAAAGGTTCGCCGGTGGAGATTGCCGGAAAGTTCATTGAAGTTGGCACTTCTGCGCCGGATTTTAGCTTGATTAAGACCGATTTGTCGGCTCAAACTTTGCACGCCTTGCACGGCAAGCGGGTGGTGCTGAATATTTTCCCCAGTGTGGACACCGAAGTTTGCGCCTTAAGTGTGCGTAAATTCAATGAAGTTGCCGCCAATCTGCCGAACACCGTAGTGCTGTGTATTTCCAAAGACCTGCCGTTTGCACAGGGGCGTTTTTGCGCCGCCGAGGGGATAAAAAATGTGGTTATGTTGTCCGACTTTTATTATCAGAGTCATTTTGCCGCCGATTACGGTGTCTTGATGAGTTCCGGCCCGTTAAGCGGACTTTTGGCCCGCAGTGTGGTGATTATTGACATTGACGGCAAGGTAACTTACGCCGCTAAATCGGTGGATATTATTCAGGAACCGGATTACGAACAGGCACTGCTGGCGTTGGAAAACACCAAATAAACCGTCAAGAATTTTTATTGCGCTTGGCACGGGGATGCGCTTCCCGATAGACCTCCTGCAAACGGCGGACGCTGACATGGGTATAAATTTGCGTAGTGGAAAGATTTTCATGCCCTAAAAGCTCCTGCACGCTGCGGAGGTCGGCGCCGGCGTCCAGCATATGCGTAGCGAACGAATGCCGCAGTTTGTGCGGTGTAAAGTCCGGCGGCAACCCGGCGGTCAGCAGATAATTTTTCAGATTGCGCTGATACGTGCGTGCCGTAAGGCGCTCGCCCTGCATGTTTATAAAAACCGGAGCATCCGGGCGGCGGGACAAGTGGTGTTCAGACATTTTCTTCTCATAATTGCGCAACGCTTTGGCGGCCGGTCTGCCTAAAGCGGCAATACGGACTTTTGCGCCCTTGCCGCGAATCCGCATGGTTTGGCCGACCAAATCCACATCGGCAAAATTCAGCCCGATCGCCTCGCTGATACGCAGTCCGCCGGAGTAAATAACCTCGGTCAAGGCCTGGTCTCGAATTGCTGAAAACTCAATTAACGGCTTATTATTGCCGTGTTCCGATTCGGCAATTTTCTGGTGATATTGCGGAATCGCCTGAATCAGTAAATCAACATTGTTGATGTTCAACACTTTGGGCAGCGGGCGGCTCTGTTTGGGGTTGGATATTTCGGTAAACGGATTGCGTTTAACCGCCTCTTCCCGCTGAAAAAACTTAAACATACTGCGTAAACTGGAAACCTTGCGTGCCACCGTTGCGGTTGCCGGACTCCGGCGATGCAGGTCGTAGACAAAATTTCTTGCCATGGTCAGCGTAATATGTTCCCAATCCTCAAAATCGTCCGGATTCAGCTTGGAAATCCGCATAAATTCCAGAATATCCCGCCGATAAGCCGCCACGGTATGTACGCTGGCCTGTTTTTCCAACTCCAGATAGCGGATAAAATCGACGATTTTCACAAATTGGTCCTCCCGGTAAAATGTTGTAAAAATAATGTAATCCGGTTTGATAAAATTGCAAAGACGAACTATCTTAATAGTATGATATTTTAGTCGATAATGCAAAAAGCAGCGGAAGCATGGCTAATGCCGGAGCGACC
>CAZEHZ010000149.1:0-3533 GCA_964512385.1 uncultured Victivallaceae bacterium
AAACATATTACAATAAAACAAAAGAGTGTCAAACTCCTGGATAAGAGAAATTCGACACTCTTTGTAATATTACTTAACTTAGATTAGTTTTATTAACAAATAATCGGCAAAAACTCCAGCCGGTATTGTAAACCGCACGGTATTACGCCCGTTATTATCTTCCTGCGCCTCAACCTCTGTCCCGGAGTTGTTCAAACCGTACAATACCGCCTTGCTGTACTTGAACGCCGCTAATTCGGCAGGCTTGGCAACTTCCACGGTTATCGGCTCGGTTACGGTATCAAACGGAATCAAATCGCTGTGGCCGAAGCCCGCTCCCGGTTGATCTTCCTTTAAGGTATTATGAGCATTAACCAGTTGAACCGTAAAAATGCCGTTTGCGCCATGAAATGCAGACGCTATGGTATCGGTTGGCCCGCCATGTAATTTTATATCTGCGCCGCCTAACAGGTCAATCAGTTTTTCGCCTAAAGCCGTGCGTTGCGCATTCTGCCCGGCGGTAAACGGCTGCCATGCGCCGTCGGATGGAACCCGTTTAGCCACGCCGTCGTCATCGGTGCCATAAGTAAAACAGCGTTTATAGCTTGGCACGGCCAAATCGTTAAACGGCACGATCAGCAGCTTGCCGTTGCCCGGTTCGCCAAGCAGAAAACGTACTTTTTCCGCCGTCCGTAACGAACAGCTGACATTATCGCCCAACCCGGCGTTGTCGGCCATCATTAAAGTTCCGCCGTTGCGCACATAATCGCCCAGTTGCATAATCTCGGAATCCGCCATAAAGCGGCATGACGGCACCACGATTACTTTATAGTTGCCAAACCGTTTCCAGTCGCGGTAACTTACTATATCCATTAATATATTATTAAAAATACACGCCTGCCCTACTCCGCAAATTGCCTTAAACGTAACGTCGGAATAGTCGCCGTCCAGTTCCCGGCTTCGAGCCGAGTCATACACGGCCAGTCTGGCATTGCTCTCTAATTCATTAAGCAATTCAAAGTGCGCCGCTTCAAATTCCCGCAGTGTTTTTTCCGATGCCACGCAGTCAAACCCTTTTTCAAATGACGTATCCACAAACTTATGCCCGCAGTATAACGACAACGCCCAGGCAAATTTCTGAATATTAAAATTACCCGGATAATATAATGACATTGCCGGCACGCCGTACCGTTTGCAAACCGCCGTCCGGTGATGCGCCTCTAAAACGTATTCCGGCCATGAATACCGAATTGCGCCGCAGCAGCACTCTTGGAATCCCCAGTCCAAACGTGGTAAATCGTCAAACACATACGCCCACGGATTCGCCCAGCTTAAACTGGTGGCGATGTAGTTTGGCCGCATCATCTTAAGCCCCAACCCGGTATAATGGTCCACCACCGCCTGATGAAAATTAACACTGGACTGATACCGGAAGTTTTTCCACGCTAAAAACAGTTTTCCGGTGGTATCCTTTAACATGGCGTCCCATTTTTCCGCATCTCCGGCGGGCGGCAGTTCCATGCCGTATTGTTCCGCAAACAGCTTGCGGCAGTGCGGGCATGCGCAGGAGTCCAAATCATAGAACTCCACATCATCGGTCATAATCCCGTCCACGCCTTGGGCATAAACGTCTTCCAAATACTTAAAATAGCGTTCCCGATACAGTGGATTGTTGGTGCACATGCTCCACGCATGATACAAATCCACCCATAACGGCTGCCCGGTGCGGCCGGAATACTGAACCATATCCTTTAATTGCACGCCGTCGCAAGTACTGTCCAACTGCATATCCTCCACTAATTTGGGATAGCTGTCCGGCTTCACCCGGCGGAATGCGCCTTCAATTTCCTCATCGGAGCGATATCCGCAAAACAGATTGCATGAGTGGTGTTCCACCACATAAATGCCCAGATTATGACATGCGGCGGTAATTTTCCGAATTGTCTCATTTATCTGCGGCCAATAGCGGCGTACATTCCAGCGGAAGTGCGTTGATGAAAACGTCATTACATGAGTAATGCCGGAATCATGAAAATCCGCCGCAATTTTAGCAATATCCGCCTCTGTAGCCTGAAAAATTTCGCGTTCCCGATACCATAAAAACCCCCACTGTGCATGGGTGGGACGAGTTTCAAATTTTGCTGACATTTCTTAATACTCCATATTTTTAACATTTTTTATTCGTTTTAACAATGGTTTAATATAATTTTAACGCTATATTTTTCAAGTATTTTTCTGTTATATCATAAAAAATTGCGATGAAAGATGGATTTTCAACTTGCCGTAAGCAGAAAATGATTATATATTATAGCCGAACTTTATTGAAACTGGGAGGATACTAATGAATGCAGCTTTAAACCCCGCTGGGAAATCAGTGCGTATAATGTCGGTGGACATGTTGCGCGGGCTGACTATTTTTGTAATGATTTTTGCCAATTACGGATTTTTGGACGCCCCCTGGTTTATGCAGCATTATAATTGGAATGTATTCAGCGGAGCCACCTATGTAGACTATATTTTCTCTATGTTTTTAGTGTTGGTGGGTATTTCCATACCGCTGGCATTTCGTAAATATGAGTCTAACTGGCGCAGTAATCTGAAATTGATTTGGCATATTCTATTGCGTGGCGGCTCCATGCTGCTGATTGGTTTATTGATTGTAAATTCGATTGATGTTGCCCAGATGCCGCAGTGGAGTTTTTTAGAACGCATGTGGGCGGCAATGGGAGTCGAACCGGAATCCGGGGCGGTTTTCGCTTGGCGTTCGCTGGTGATACTGGGAGTGATTTTATTATTTAACCAGTTGTCAATCAATGACTATCGTGCAAGATGGGCATCATTGTTCATGCGTATTTTAGGGGCGGGAATTATCATATATTACATGGTGGTTTTCCGGCCGGCCGATGTCATGGTGCTGTCGGCGGAGCATCAGGAAAGTTCATTATTATATCGTATATGGCAGAGTTTGTTCTGTAATTACGGCAACTGGTTGCGTGGCAGCTGGTGGGAAATCATCGGCCTGATTGGTTGGGCCTATATGACGTGCGGACTATTGTATATGCTGGTGCGTAAGAACATAGAACTGATTTATTTAGCCATGCTGTTGTTATTTATTTTTGTGCTTTGCGGCCAATACGACCGGTTTTCCGGCGTGCTGTTTTTAGACATTTATTGGGGATTTTTAGGTAAACACTCATTGCTGACCATGCTGGGAGTCGGTTTAGGAGCAATGATGTTAAAAGCTAAAGGCAGTACCAAAGAGATGTTTGGCATGTTGAGCAGATTTTTATTACTGATGATATTATTCTGTGTCTTCACTACGCCGTGGTTTGGTTTAGGGGATAACGCCACGCCGTCGGACTTGGCTTACGGCAGTAATTATCAGTTTTTATTTGCAGTAAATAAGAATGCCTGCACCATGGGCTGGATATTCTCCACCGGGGCATTTTGTGCATTGCTGTGGATGTTGTTTTATTTGTTGTGTGATGTATGGCATATGGACAATTTTATCACTAAATTTTTCTGTAATTTAGGTAGTGTCCCCTTAACGGCAT
>CAZEHZ010000150.1:0-3280 GCA_964512385.1 uncultured Victivallaceae bacterium
ACTCCACCCTAGATATATTAAATTTAGGAATCAATAACGATATATTCAAACGGCATTGCACCGTCTCCAACCATTCAGAACAGATGTATCAAAAAAAGCAAAAGTAGCGAATAAACACAAGCAGGATACATCAAAAATCCACATTTTTTGAAAAAAAACGAAAAAAAAACCGCCAAATCGACTTTTTGCATTTGCATTTTTTGAAAATTGAGGCATTTTTTACGCTTATCCTAAATAAATATGGAAATGGATAATTTAAACCGTTAATTCTTGAAAAGTAAGGAATTAAAAAGCAATGAGTGTTGATCCGTTGGAATACTACACTCCGGAAGAGTGGGGTAAGTTTATGGTGGCAGAAGCACAGCATGAAACCCCCTTTCTGATGGTAAATTTGAATGTTGTGCGCAAGAATTTTCTTGAGCTGAAACGACTGTTCCCGTATGCTAAAGTCTATTTTGCGGTAAAAGCCAATCCCGCAGTAGAGGTTTTGGAGTTGTTGCGTGATTTAGGCAGCAGCTTTGACATTGCATCGGTTTATGAACTGGATCGGGTGTTGTCGTTAGGCGTAGAGCCGGAACGCTTAAGCTATGGCAACACCATAAAAAAAGTCTCGGAAATCCGTTATTTTTACGAGCGTGGCGTACGATTGTTTGCTACCGATAATATCGGTGATTTACGCAATATTGCCAAAGAAGCGCCGGGCAGCAAAGTATTCTTCCGGATTCTTACGGAAGGTGCGGAGACCGCCGACTGGCCGTTATCCCGTAAATTCGGCTGCCACCCGGATATGGTGTATGAGTTGATTGGCGAAGCTAAACGGCTGGGGCTGATTCCGTGGGGAACCAGTTTTCACGTGGGCAGTCAACAGCGTGATATTGGTGCGTGGGACTCGGCCATTGCCAAGGTGCGCTATATATTTGACTCGGCCGAAGAAGAGGGCGTAAAACTGGGTATGATCAATATGGGCGGTGGTTTTCCGGCCAATTATATCTGTAAAACGAACCCGATCGGCTTGTATGCATCGGAAATCACCCGTTTCCTGCAGGAGGACTTCGGCGATGACTTTCCGGAGGTTATTCTGGAGCCCGGCCGCTCGCTGGTGGCGGAAGCCGGCGTGCTGGTGACTGAAGTGGTGATGATTACGCAAAAGTCTTTCCACAGCATGGATAAATGGCTGTACGTGGATACCGGCAAATTTAACGGCCTGATTGAAACGTGGGATGAAGCCATGCGCTACCCGATTGCCAGTAACCGCATCGGTGACGAGTGTGAAGATTATATTATTGCCGGCCCGACTTGCGACAGTCAGGATATCATGTATGAATTTTACCGGCCGCCGCTGCCGCGCAATTTAAAGCCCGGCGACCGTCTGTTCTGGTTGACCACCGGGGCATACACCGGCAGTTACTGCGCCGTGGAATTTAACGGCTTTCCGCCGCTGAAAACGGTATTCATCAAATAGTGTCCGGAATGGTTAGATAAAAAAACGCACCTTGAAAAGTTAAATTTCAGGGTGCGTTTTGTATTTAGTCGCCTGGCCGGTTTTGCATTGTCAACTTATCAGCCATTTAAGGCTTCCAGCCGGCGTTCGCAGTCAATAGCGATAATCGGTTCGAGCAACTGCTCCAAATCGCCTTCCATCACCATGGTAAGCGCATAATTGGTAACATTGAAACGATGGTCAGTAACCCGGTTTTGCGGAAAATTATAGGTTCGGATACGCTCACTGCGGTCGCCGGTGCCAACTTGAGACCGTTTATCCGCCGCCTGCTTAGCCGCCTCTTCGCGCTGTTTATTTTCCAGCAGCCTGGCGTACAAAATACGCAGAGCCACCTCTTTATTGCGGTGCTGAGACTTTTCCTGCTGACTGGCCACGGCAATCCCGGTGGGAATATGAGTAACCCGCACGGCGGAGTCGGTAGTATTAACGCTCTGTCCGCCGGGGCCGGAGGAGCGGAACACGTCAAAGCGTAAATCTTCCGGTTTAATATCCAGTTCCACCTCTTCGGCTTCCGCCATCACCGCCACAGTAACGGTGGAGGTATGAATACGCCCGCCGGATTCCGTAACCGGGATACGCTGTACCCGATGCACGCCGGATTCATATTTCATTTTCGGGTACACGCCCTCGCCCGCCAGCGAGAAAGAGACATATTTAATACCGCCTAAATCGCTGTTGGTCTGGTCTAAAATTTCCGCCTTCCAGCCTTTGATTTCCGCATAGCGCAAATACAACCGCAATAATTCACCGGCAAACAGAGCCGACTCATCGCCGCCGGCGGCCGGGTGAATTTCCACAATAATATTTTTACCGTCGTTCGGATCCGGCGGCAGCAGAGCCAAACGGATATGAGTTTCATATTTTTCGATATTATGCTGCAGAGCCGTAACGTCGGCCTCAATCATCTCCCGCATTTCGGCGTCTTCTTCAGCGGCCATCAGCGTCTGATTTTCGTTCAATGCGGCAATAGCTTTAATCCAGTTGTCGTAATTGTCGAACAATCCGCCCAGGCGATTATGTTCGCGTGAGACTTTTTTAAGCTCATTTACTTTAGCATAAATAGCCGGATCCGCCAATTGATTTTCCAGCTCTTTAAAACGGGAACGCAGATTATTGATTGCTTCCGCGATATCTTGTGGAGTCATAAATTTTACATCCTAATTTGTGTTAATATTTTTGCGGCTTTGTTTCATCGTCAAAACAAAAATGAATCGAAAAAACACTCATATTTCTCCGGCAAACAAGTTCAACCGCCGCAACCGGAACACAAAAAAAGCCCGCCGCACTACAATAGACACGACAGGCTCTTCAGGCGGCAACTTATTTGTTACCAACTTTACCGTAACGCTGACGGAAGCGTTCTACACGACCCGCCGTATCCACAAACTTCTGTTTGCCGGTAAAGAACGGGTGGCACTTGGCGCAAATACCAACTTTAATTTCCGGACGGGTGGACTTAACTTCCCACACTTCGCCGCATGCGCAAATAACTTTTGCGTCGCCATACTTCGGATGAATGTCTTTTTTCATTTTGTTCCTGCGTCTTTCATATATCAATTTTTAAATAATGCCCATTACGGATTAGAGAATATAATACCAAAAACAAATTATTCAAGTTGCATTTCTAATTTTCCGATAAAAAACCCTTATTTCAGTTGACTTACACTATATACATGCTATTTTATCTATAAGAAAAGCTATTATGAAAGGTCTTTTGATATTCAAAAATATGAGTATCTGTTTTCGAAAAACAGTTATGATACCAATAAAAATCACCGG
>CAZEHZ010000151.1:0-3244 GCA_964512385.1 uncultured Victivallaceae bacterium
AGTAGTCAGTTCGCAACCGGAGAATCCGCCGATTCTATTTATACAGCCCCGAGGATAAAACTGGAAGTCAACGTAGGAGACAATGAAAATGCGTGACAGATTATTCGAACAAAAAACCGCTCTCGGTGCGAGTGTTCGCTAGCCGGCAAAGCGTTCACGATTAGTCGGTTCAATACCGACAAAATCGGACTCGAATGCGAGGCGTCGGAGCGGCAACCGCAACTATCCGGGCATCGGCTGGCCGGGCGAAAACAGGAAACTAAAATGACTGAAAACGAAAAGCAATCCGGCATTCTATACCGTCTTATCGGCGAGGGTTCGAATATTTTTTATTACGGTGGCTTCTGTTTGCAGAATAAATGAGAATATATTACTGTTTATTTACGGAAGAGTTGCCGATAGCACAGTCCCGCGTATCGTTATCGGATAATTTGGCCAATTAACCGGAGTTAGCACTTTTAATTGGCAACTTATCGAAAAATCTCCGCCTTTTTCCGGGGCTGTAACGGATAAGCGTAAAAGCCAGTTCTTTTTATCCTTTGTTAATTTTATTTTGTCGGCGGTGAAATCTGTGGAGGCTGTTTCTAAGGTTACATCCTCCTGTTGCGGAATCAACGTAAACAACAATTCACGAGTCTCATTAGGGGCGAACGCACCGGCATAATAATTCTCAGACGGCGTTATTGTTATAATCGGTTTCGCTGTGCCGACAAGTTGTAAACGCAAATATTTCTGTCCGGGAACATCAGTTTCTAAATAAAAAGTTTGCGTAAATTCACCTTTTTGACTGTTGGCGTTTAAGGTTATACTCAATTGGCTTGCGGCATCAGGAGAAAGCTCGTTGTGTGATAAATTACTGCTGGTACAAGGACAACCGGAACGCAAGCGACCAAGTTTAACGGTGTTTTCGGTGTCGTTTTGAATTGTGAATACACCCGTTCTGGCTTCATTTGCCGGAAATATTCCTACATTTATTACTGACTCTTTTATTAATAATTTATTGAATCGCTCCGAACTTATAGCCCATAGCGAAAGCATGGCAAATAATAGGATAAAAAGTTTTTTCATTTTAACAACGCTTCTCCCAAGGTTGGATGCAACGGTATTTTTGCCGCTATTTGTATCAAATCGGCGGCTTGGCTGCCGGCAATATGTTGACCTAACAGCTGGCCATTATTTCCATAAATATTTTTTATCAATCCTGAAGTTTCACCATTTATCATAGCTCGTACATTACCGGCAAAATATTTCCGGACTATTTTTATTGATTGCCCGGAATTGCTGCACGCCTCTTCGGTAAGGCCGAACATCGCCAATTCCGGTAACATAAAGACGGCCTGAGGATATGTTCGTGCCGGTATAGCTATACGGTTTTTCAGCTGGTTTATTGCATCTTCTGCTTCAACTTCTGCCCGAATTGCCGATTGGACTCCGCCGGAAGCGTCGCCAATTACAATTATATTCGGAGACACCGGAATTTTCTTAATTTCCGGTGTTCGTCCGGAAGCGTTCAGGCAAAATCCGGTTGGCTTAAACGTGGAGTTGGTAATAATTTTTACACCTTGGCTCTGCAGGGATGCCTCGGCAAAATCGACCAAGTCGCTATCCCAACCGCTCAATAAGTGTGCATTTTTTTCATACAAAGTTACGTCAAATTCCAACTCGGCTAAAATAGAAGCCAATTCGCAACCGCTGACACCGCCGCCCATAATGAAAATTTTAGCCGGCAATTCCGGCATATTCCAAAAATCTGCAATACTGATGGCAGTTGAATGCTGATTGGAAACGGCACCGGCGGCAACTATAAAGTAGGTTGAGTCAATTTTTGTATTGTCCGTCAATTGTATTTGGTGTTCCGAGACAAATTCGGCATTATGAAAAAAACAGTCGATATGAGCTGATTTTAGTTGAAATTTTATTGCGATACGCAGTTTTTTAATTAATTCATGCGTGTTGGTTTGCCAAATATTCCAATTAAATTTTGCCGATGAATTTGGTAGTCCGAATTTGTCTGCAGTACGCATACTGCGGTGTCGAATTGCCGCTTCATACAACATTTTAGTTGGTACGCAACCATAATTCAAGCACGTTCCACCCAACTGCGCTTTTTCAATCAATGCAGTTTTAAATCCGACCTTAGCGGCACATAAGGCGGCGTTTACCCCGGCCGGGCCGCCACCTATTACACAAACATCATATTTCACTAAAAAGTCCTTGCATTTTTACGGTTTTAGAATATAGTAACAAAAAAGTTAAAAAGCAAGTTGATTATGAAAAAATACAGTAAAAATCATCTATGGGTGGACTTTGATACCGCACAAATAGGCTTGACCGAGTTTGCAGTGTCGGCATTAGGCGGCGTTCTTTACTTTGAGCTGCCAAAAATCGGCGAAGCGTTGACCAAAAACGAGGCGTTCGGCAGTTTTGAATCAGCCAAACTGGTTATGGAGTTGACGGCACCGGTATCCGGTCTGGTGATTGCGGTTAATGACAAGGCAAAAAATGCGGAGTGGTTGCTCCAGGTAACTGATATTGAAGATAATAACGAACTTTTAAACAAGGCGGAATATGATGCTTTTGTGGCAGTCGAATTCGCTTAACGCCGCAGATAATCTGGCCTATGAGGAACGCCTTTTAAATGCCGGAAAACCTGGCGTGTTGTTATGGCAAAGTACACCGGCAGTCATTGTCGGGCGGCATCAAATAATTGCCGATGAAGTGCGTCAAATCGGTATTCCGGTTTACCGTCGCATCTCCGGCGGCGGAGCGGTATATATGGATGAGGGCAATATTAATATCGCTTTTTTCGGAGAGACTGGCATGAACAAGGCCATTGACATATTGAGTGAATTTCTTAAAACCCTGAATATTCAAACGCAAAGTTCCGGCAATGATATAACCGTTAATGAGCATAAAATCTCCGGTTGGGCGGCGATTAAGCGCAACGGGATAACGATGGCACACGGAACATTAATGTTTAATGTTAACTTGGACATTTTGGAAAAAGTATTGACGCCATCAGCCTATAAACTGCAACGTCACGGCCTCAAATCTGTACGCGCCAGAGTTGGCAATTTAGAGGAATTGCTGCCGAATTTGACCTTTAAAGATTTTTATCACAATTTATCAGAATATTTAGTCGATTATGCAAAAGGTGATTTTTGTTGTAGACAAGGCGGCAAGTAGCGAAGTGTACTTTAGTACATGAGCGGCGTAGCCAACGCAGTATACGGCAAAAAGCACC
>CAZEHZ010000152.1:0-2817 GCA_964512385.1 uncultured Victivallaceae bacterium
TTGTCAAGTCCGCAAAACAATTTTTACACATACCGGAAATACACCCGCATCGGAAAAAAACGTGCCGCCGGACTGGTTGCACGTTTTTTTTGTTTAAAAATCAAAAACTTATGCCGTCAATAATGCATTATCGACTATGTTATTGACACTCAAAAATTTATTTTGCGTTTTTCTTTGCAAATCCATTTGCAAAATAAAATGATGCATGTATAGTATTAATAGAGCAACGGAATTAACGACAATCTGAACTGTTTGTTGGTCCACTTTGGTAAACTGTTTTTTCCCGTTGGATATTGCGCTCGGTTACTATTGCATAAAGCAATTACTGTTTGTTTATTTTCTTGATCGTTATTGACGAAGCAAAAATGCTTCTCAAAATTCCTTCGGCAAAATCTCAGACCGCACGAATCGAATCCCTTGTCCTGCTTGAAGAATTGCGGTATATCCGCGGAAGGAAAATATTATGAAATTGTATGTAGGCAACCTGTCTTTCTCCACCACTGAAAATGATTTAAAGAATGCTTTTTCCGATTTCGGAACTGTAGACTCCGTTTCGATCATCAATGATCGTGAAACCGGACGCTCCAAGGGTTTCGGCTTTGTGGAAATGAATAACAACGATGAAGCTAAGGCGGCTATGGCTGGTTTAGACGGTCACAGTCTTGATGACCGTAATCTGAAAGTTAATGAAGCCAAACCGCGTGAAGAACGTCCGGCGCGTCGTTCTTTTGGCGGCAGCGGCCGTTGGTAAGCGTAGATTCGTAATGAATTTTCTAACACGGGATTATAAGATTCCGTGTTTTTCATTTTTTGCATATGGTAGCTTTTGCCGTATGTATTTGCGGAGAATCGCAAAAAGAGCAGGAATTTATGAATCATAGAACATTATCTGCAGTATTATCTATCGGCGGACTTAATATTGAGCCACCGATAATACAGGGCGGAATGGGTGTGGCGGTATCTTCGTCTCACTTGGCCGCCGCAGTTTCAAATGAAGGTGCGTTAGGTGTGGTAGCCGCTGTCGGAGCAAGTTTATCCTGCCCAAATCAAAAACTCCCATATAGCGAAAAGTCATATTTAGGACTTCGGAAAATCCTTCAAGATACCAAAAAATTAACCTCCAAGCCGTTTGGCGTCAACATTATGTGCGCCCTGACCGATTATGATGAATTGGTGCGGGCGGCCATTGATGAAGGGGCGGCGGTAATCATTTCCGGCGCCGGATTGCCGATGCACTTGCCAATGTTGGTTGGCGAAGCGCCGGTAAAGTTGGTTCCGGTGGTTTCATCGGTGCGGGCAACATCCATCATCTGCCGGGAATGGCGGAAAAAGTATCGGCGTTTGCCGGATGCTATTATTGTAGAAGGAATTGCCGCCGGCGGGCATTTGGGCTTTTCGCTGGATGAAATTCAGCAAAAACAGGCGCTGGAGCAAATTGTTACCGATGTACTGGCATATGTGAAAGATTTTACAGCCGCAGAAGGCAGTAAAATTCCGGTAATTGCCGCCGGTGGAGTTTTTAACGGTAAGGATATTGCACGTTTTCTGTCGCTTGGGGCGGCCGGCGTGCAGATGGGAACTCGTTTTGTGTGTACCCATGAATGTGATGCTGATATCGCATTTAAAAAAGCGTATGTGAATTGTACTAAAGAGGATATAATTATTGTAAAAAGTCCGGTCGGAATGCCGCTGCGGGTTATGCGCAATTCATTTATTGATGAGTTGCTGGAATCTGGCAAAAAGCCTTTCGCATGTACTTATCACTGCTTAAAAAGTTGCAGTCCGTTTAATTCACCTTATTGCATTGCCAAAGCGTTGACCAATGCGGCCAGCGGAAATTTGGCTAAAGGGATTATTACGTGCGGCGCAAATGCTTATCGGGTTAAGGAAATTGTTTCGGTACATGAATTGATTACAGAACTGACGCAAGAATGCGGTGCGGCGATGGCAGGTGAAAATCTGCCGCAATAGTTGCCTCCGGGTATCTTGATATAAAATAATAATATGCACCCTAAAGTTGAACACAACTTATGCGGTGCATATTTTTTTGCGATTTTTTTTATTGCTGACGCACTACGCTGGAACCGCCGTAACAGGCTACGCCGCAGTTGGTAGTGCCGGAAAATGTAATGTCTGAGCCGCCGCGGACGGAACCGTTTATCAGATTAGTGATGTTGCGGATAACTAAATCAGTGGCATTGCTTAACGTAACTTGAGCTTCATCCACCTGGTCGATAAAAATATTACAATTATTCGTGGCAATCAGCACTAATTTACCGACGGAAGAACCTTTGATTTGGCATGCGTTTTCCGCTTTAATTTTGATTCGGTTCGGGGAATCTTCCCATGTAAAATCGGCGGCGTTCTCCATTTCCACATCATAAGTTTGCACTTTGGACTTTTGCATTTGCAGATTAGCCGCATTTTCAATTTCTGCCTTCATTACCGGGGCGCAGTTGGCCAAAACGGTGGCTTGAGCGGCATTTTCCAGCTCAATAGACTTTAAATCGGTGGTGGTGTTTACTACTACCGTTATCGGCTGAGTCGGCCAAATATTGCCGGTAGTCTTCAGCTTGGTGTTGCGGTCATAAGTGATTTCAAAGAACTCCCATAAGTTTTCATCGGCAATGATGGTACAGGAATTTTCGGCGGCATTGCAGTTTACGGTAATATTCCATTGGCCGTAAGCACTTAATTTTTCTACCGCAATGTTTGAATAAGTTTGCTGACGCATTACACCGTTACCGGTGGTGATACAGCCGACGGCAAAAAACAACATGCCGAGCAGAACAAAAGCAAATTTCATAATATATCCTC
>CAZEHZ010000153.1:0-2729 GCA_964512385.1 uncultured Victivallaceae bacterium
AATTTGGCATCATACCCGGCAATGCCGGAATTAACAATAACATCACTCATAAAAATGGTCTCCCAGAGTTAAAATTTATTTTGGCCTTATTGCCAAGCTGAATAAATTTTGTCAACCGGGAGAAAAAAAGACGCCTCAAATTGAGACGTCTTTTAATAAGCGGAACGGTTATTGAAGAAATTTATTCCACAATATCCAGCAATTCCACTTCAAAAATCAAAGTTGCGTGCGGCGGAATCACGTTGCCCGCACCACGTTCACCGTAAGCAATCGCCGCCGGAATGTACAAAGTATACTTACTGCCAACCTTCATTAACTGCAAGGCTTCCGTCCAGCCCGGAATTACCTGATTCACACCGAATACCGCCGGTTCGCCACGGGATACCGATGAATCGAACACATTGCCATCCAGCAATTTACCGGTATAATGCACTTTCACCTTGCTGTCGGCGGTAGGAGTAGCACCGTTGCCTTCGGCAATTACCTTATACTGCAAGCCGCTGGCGGTGGTCTTTACGCCGTCTTCCTTGGCATTTTTAGCCAAAAAGTCAGCTTCAGCCGCCTTATTATGAACGGCGGCATCTTCGGCCTGCTTCTGAGAGGCTTCCTGCATCATCTTCTGAAATTCCTGCATATTTTCAGTATACTCTTCCGGGCTGATGGCCGGTTTGCCGTTAGCGGCATCTAAAATTGCCTGCGCCGCCAGCTGCAAATCAACCTTTACCGGCAAAGAGCTTAAATAATCGGTAATATTCAAACCCAATGTGTAGCTCATCCGAGCCATAGTGTCTTTAAATTCCATGTTTTTTCCTTAAATATTAAAAGTTTCCAAGTTTCGTATTATATCATAACATTTCCACAATGCAAGTATAAAACCACATTTTTTCAGTTTTTAAAGGCAAAAATAAACACCACCGCCATTACTAAACAAACTCCGGCGGCCAAATGATTCCACCTTAAAGACTCGTTCATATACAGCATGGCAAAAGGCACAAATACGCTCAGGGTAATCACTTCCTGCAAAATCTTCAATTGCGGCAAGGTCAATACTCCGGGTTGATGCCCGATGCGATTGGCCGGTACCTGCAGCATATATTCAAAAAATGCAATTCCCCAACTGATAATCGCCGCCACAAACCACGGTTTACCGCTTAAGTTCTTTAAATGCCCGTACCAGGCGAATGTCATAAACACGTTTGACATAATCAGCAGCGTTACCGTTCTGGTAATCGGCGAACATACTATATTTACAATCCACTGCCACATTTTAAGTTGCCTTTTACCTTACACGCCTTCACGTTCCGCCATCCAGTTGCGCATTTTTGCCAACTCTTTTTCTTTATCCGCCCCCAGCATAATTCCGGCATACAACTTAAACAATTCGTAAATTGCCGCCGTAAAAATCCGCATGCTGAACAAACGTTCCTGCAATACACTGTCGGCATCCAGTTTTTCGCCTTCCGGCAATTTGAGACTGCCAAAGGCAAAACGGTCGGCATCAAAAGTACAACTCCACACCTGTTCTTCATGTACAATGGACAAGCGGCACTTTTTCAATTTTTTACCTACCTGCAACGCCGCTTTAGCTTCGGCACTGCGTAACGGATTTTCACCTTTTTTAACGGTGGTTTCCGCCGCGCCGTTACACTCCGGATTGTCGCCGGAAAAGGTCAGCGGGCCATCTAACGCCACTTGAAAACTACCGTATTCCGGGTGCTCAAGCATACCGCCGATTTCATTATAATACCATAAAAAGGTTAAAAAATCACGCCCGGCATTCGGTTCATTAAACGGCACGTTGGCCAACTCCAAACCCGGCAGGTCGGTACAGGTTTTATTAAACTCACGAGTTAGAATTTCCGGCGGTGCAATTTGAATCGGCTCTACCTGGCAACTCTGCTGAAACATGCCGATAACTTCATCAATCTGGCTGGTGGAGGCGGTGCCCAGATATACCAGATTAGAAGCCAAATCAATTACCAGCGGAATTCCGCTGACCGCCGGTGGAAATTTCTGCAAATTATTTTCCAGAATATCCTCTTTAATCTCACGCTTGACCTTTTTAGACACAAATTCCGCTTCATTGGCCCGCATCCAGATATCTTCTTCCCGCTTGCACATTGCGTTCAGTAAGGCAGTTGGAATCTTCCGCACCGCTTTGCGCAGAGTAAGGAAACAGCCACCGCCATATACGGTGGTGCTCTCTTCTATCCGGGTTTCCAGCAGATGTTTGCCGGACACCCAGCCCACCTGCATTTCATCGGTAACACTATCCAGCGTACCCGCCCGGTGAGCGGCAAACAGCTCCAAATAATTATCGGGCAAAGCCTCCGGCAATTCAAATATCGTTACAGTGAACGATCCGTGATCAAATGACATTCTTATTCTCCTGTTAAAAATTTTAATAATATACACCTTGTAAACCATTTTAACAATCAATATTACGGTTTTTTTGAAAAAGCGGCTTGAAAATAACTCAATGTAAGGTATTTTATTGCTTTGTAAGACAATGGAACAAAGCAAGGAGACCAAAATGGCCGACAGTACAAAAACTATCTTAATTGAATTGCTGGAAAACGGTCGCCAATCCAGAGCGGCGTTAGCCCGTAAAATGCAGCTTAGCCGCCCGGCTGTGTCGGCTGCCGTCGATAAGCTGTTAAGCAAACAACTGGTTCTGGAGGCCGGAGTCGGCGAATCCAGCGGCGGCAAACCGCCAACCCTATTGGAGC
>CAZEHZ010000154.1:0-2699 GCA_964512385.1 uncultured Victivallaceae bacterium
CCGATGACCCCCACACTGCCAGTGTGGTGCTCTAGCCAACTGAGCTAATGCCCCATTATATATAATGAACGCCGCATACTACTCACTACCGCCCCCCACTAAAGATTTTTATGCCAATCTTTTAGAGAAGGAATGGTGGAGCATATCGGACTTGAACCGATGACCCCCACACTGCCAGTGTGGTGCTCTAGCCAACTGAGCTAATGCCCCAGCTTCATTATGCTACTTAAAATACTGCAATTTTGGCAAAATGCAAACGGAATTTTGAAAAAAAGGGTATTTTTCATAGCGAAATGCGGCGTAAAGTGCGCAAAGCATTCATTACGGCTAATAACGCAATGCCGACATCGGCAAAAATCGCCATCCAAATGGTGGCCAGATTCAGCATGGCAAACAGCATAATCAGAACTTTTAAACCAATGGACAAAACAATGTTCTGAGTAACAATTTTTTGCGTTTGACGGCCATGACAAATCGCTTGCGGAAGTTTTTGCAGGTCGTTGGACATAATCACCACATCGGCGGCCGCAATCGCCGCATCACTGCCGATGCCGCCCAGTGCAATGCCTAAATCGGCACGGGTTAATACCGGAGCATCGTTAATGCCGTCGCCCACAAAGGCGGTTAAACCGTTGGCGGAGTTGGCGGACATGGCTTTTTCCAGCTCAATAATTTTGTCCTGCGGCAACAGGCCGGCATGAAATTCGTCAAACCGCAAGGTATTTGCCACTTGTTGGGCGGCGGACGGTTTGTCGCCGGTAAGCATGAGCAGACGGTGCAAACCAAGTTTACGCAAGGCGGCAATGGCGTTATCAGCTTCCGGCCGGATCGTGTCGCACACCGTGGCGGCTCCGGCAAAGATGCGGTTTTTAGCCAGATATACGGTGGTTTGCGGATACTGCGGAAACTCGTTAATGCCGATATGACGCATCAATTCGGCATTGCCGGCATGTAAAAATGTGCCGTCGCCCAACTCCACTTCAACGCCTAAACCGGAGAGTTCTCGCCGATATTTAACTTGATAATCGGCGATTTTGAGTTGACGGCCAGCCTCAACTATTGCCAACGCAATCGGATGGTTACTGCCGCTTTCCGCCAGCACCAAGTAGGATTGCATCTCGCCCAAAGAAGAGTTTTCCGCCGGATAATAGCCGCTTACCGTGAATTTGCCGGTGGTAAGCGTGCCGGTTTTGTCGAACGCCACGGTCTCCAAACGGGACAGTTGTTCCAAAGCGTTGCCGCCTTTCACCAGAATTCCCTGCCGGGCCGCACCGCCAATGCCGCCAAAATAGCTTAACGGTATTGACAAAACCAACGCACACGGGCAGGAAATTATCAATAAACTTAATGCTTTATAAATCCATTCATTCCAATTCCCATTAAAAAAAATCGGTGGAATAACGGCCGTTAATACCGCTAAGCCCACAACTATCGGCGTATATTTAGCGGCAAATCGAGTAATGAATTTTTCCATGCCGGCTTTTCGTTGGGCGGCGGCTTGAACCATTGCATGAATTTTAGCGGCGGTGGAGTTGCTGAAAATTTTGGTTACGGTAATCTGCAGAACGGCGTCCAAACAGATTGTGCCGGAATAAACCTCCGATTGCGGTTCCACCCGCCGGGGTTCGCTTTCCCCGGTCAGCGACTGAGTATCCAAGTACGCTTCGCCGGACAAAACCACGCCATCCAGCGGAATTTTCTCGCCGGGGCGAACTTGAATCACCTCGCCAATCTGCACGGTTTCCGGCGTCACCGTCAGCAGCTCGCCATTCCGCAAAACATGTGCGGTTTCGCTATCCAAATCCATCAAGTTGGCAATATTCCGTTTACTACGCACCACGGCGGCCGACTGTAAAACTTCGCCCACGCCATAAAATATCATTACTGCGGCCGCCTCGGTAACTTCCCCAATGGCTAAAGCGCCCAGAGAAGCAAGCGACATCAGAAAATTCTCATCAAACACCTTGCCCCGCAAAATATTACGCAATGCCAGCCATAACACATTATACCCGGCCAGCAAGTAAGCCGCAATCACCAGAATATTACGGTACAATGGTGAAAATTGCCCTAATACCGCCACCAGCAACAAGCCGAAAGCGATGCCGCACCGTAATAAATCCCGTCGCCACTCACTGCCAGACTCGCCGTCGTAATTATGGTCATGCCCGCAGCAACCGCAACCGGCACTACTGCAATTATCGGCTTGATGACTCGCTTTATCATGTTTGTTTTTACATTCCATAATCTCTACTCCCGCTCGCTATACATATACCGGTATATGTATAAAATTTAATATCAAAAAACTAAAAAAACTAAAAAATACTTTTACATTCTGGAAAAATGTTCTAACGCCTTGGCAAAATCGGCCAAAGTTTTTTCGGGGTCGCCATGTTCAATACCGTCTCTTACGCAGTGCTTCAAATGGCCGGACAAAATAATCTGCCCCACCTTATGCAAGGCGCTTTTAGCGGCATTAAGTTGAATCAGCACATCCTCGCACGGGACATCCTGGTCGATCATTTTTTCCACCGCATTAAGCTGACCAATCACCTTACGCAACCGTAAATGTAAATTTTCCGAATCCATACACTGTTTCATAGTATTGCTCCTTTGCCATACTATACCCCCTATAGTATGCAATATCAAATCAAAAACCAAGAAATTTAGTATTTTTTGATAGTTGCAATTCATCAATAGAG
>CAZEHZ010000155.1:0-2620 GCA_964512385.1 uncultured Victivallaceae bacterium
GGTTTATTCGCCAATTTCAGCGTACCGGCTACCTTAAACGGCGACATTTTTATGTATGACGTCAACTCTATGCCCAACTGCCCCGCCAATGGAATCACCCGCATATCGGGGAAGATGCTTAAATAACGCTGCGGCGCAATTGCCACACTTAATTTCACTTCGCCATCGCCGGACAACACATTAAAGTAGCTGTTTCCAGCCACCCGATCCCGCCCGGTATTGATCTGGAATGCGGCACGGGCAATCGGATTCTGCGGCGACGGCAACCGGACATTGGCACTTAACGGCAAAAATAAACTGCCGTTTGGCGTGTCTAAATTCAGTCTGGCATGCTCAAGTTCCAGTTTTTCCACCACAACCCACGGTTTTCCGGCTGGTTTAATTTCTTTATTTTGCGGTATATTTTCAGTGGTTTCTATTGATGTGGTATGGAACGGCTCCAGCCACTCCGCCAGCGTTTTTCCGGCCAGAATAAACTGCTTGTCTCCGGTAATATCGGCATCTAAAGTTAAGCCGGAAACTACCACCCGTTTGATAATCAATCCGTGCCGGCCTAACTTCCAATCCAGTCTTATGGATGAAATATGCAACTGGTCGCCGCCGGCCTCCCGCCCCACGGCAATATCCGCCAAGTCGATCGCACTGATGCCGATATGCCGGACTTCGGCGGTAAAAAATTCCACTCCGCATGCTTTGGCCACCGGCGGCAGCACCCATTGTTCCACCGCAAACGGTAATGCGGCATAAATGAACACCAAAAATAAAATCAACGTTATAAGCGTAAACCGCCACCAACGCATAAACCGTCTGCGCCGTTTTATTCTCACCGGCGGTTCCGGCGGTACGGTGGTCAAGTTTTTATTTTCCATATTCATACAATTCAATACCAGTTATCTATTTGTAAATTATACTGTTTCAACTCAGCTTCGCACTCTGCCCACGCCGGTAAAAATTCGGCTAAAACCGCATAAAACCGCTTTGAGTGATTCATTTCACGCCGATGCGCCAATTCGTGAATTATCACATAATCCGCCAAATGTTCCGGCAACAGCAGCAAACGCCAATTCAGATTTATATTTCCTTTACTATTACATGAACCCCAGCGCTGTGATGCGTTGGAAATCCGTAACCCGGTCCACTCCACCTGAGTTTTACGCCCCCAATAATGTAACTTTTCGGCTAACAACTCTTTGGCATGCACACGATATAAACGGCGCAAACACGCCGCCAGATTATCTGCATCGCCCGCCTTAACCAGCCAGTTGCCCGCCGCTTCATCCACGCCTGTCCGCACTCCTGCAACTACTTTATAAACTTTGTTCCAAACCGGAAAACTCCCGCCGATTTCAACCTTTACCGGTGGAAATTTATCAACTGTTCTTTCAATAAACTGCAGCTTATGTTCAATCCATAAACTAAAGTGATTCAGCACTTTTTCCGGTGATGCACCACGCAACGGCAACCGTAAAATTACTCTGCCGTTGCGAATTTCCACCGCACTTGTGCGACGGCTGGAACGGATAACGGTGCAATCGGCCAGAGTAATCATGGTTTTAACCTAACTATTTAACATACGCTCAATGGAACCTTTAGCTTGGGTAATCACCCCGGCAGAAAGTTCGATTTTTTCCGTCATATTCTTTAATGCGGAATACACATCATAAAGTTCGCACATTTTCATATCCGGGCAAACGGCCTGTTCAGTAAGCGGGATAAAGGTTTTACCGGGATTTTCCTTGCTTAAACGGTAAATTATACCGATTTCCGTACCCACGATAAACTCTTTACAGTCCGACTCTTTAACATACTTTAACATACCGCCGGTACTTAACGCCGCATCTGCCGCCGCCACCACGTCCGCCGGGCATTCCGGATGTACAAACACCTTGGCATTCGGGAACTCCTGCCGTTTTTTGGCAATCATCTCCACGGTAAAGCGGTTGTGAATCGGGCAGTACCCTTTATAAGCCAGAACTTTGCGGTTTAAGGCATTAGCAACATTGCCGCCTAAATTGCCGTCCGGCACAAAGATTACATTTTTATCGGCCGGAATCTGACTCACAATTTTATGGGCATTGGCCGAGGTACAACAAATATCCACTTCGGTCTTCACCTCGGCGGTGCTGTTTACATAGCACACCACCACCGCATCCGGATGAGCGGCTTTCAAGGCCCGCACATCGGCGGCGGTAATCATTTCCGCCATTGCACAGCCGGCTTGCGGCACCGGCAGTAAAACGGTTTTCTCCGGCGACAATATTTTAGCGGTTTCGGCCATAAACCGCACGCCGCAAAACACAATGACATCGGCCTGCACATTAGCGGCTTTAATGCTTAACTCCAGCGAGTCGCCGCAAAAATCGGCAATTTCCTGAATTTCGCCCAAGGTATAGTTATGTGCCAGAATCACGGCATTGCGTTTTTCCTTCAACCGTTTAATTTCTTCCAGCAACTCTTTTTTTGTGTAATTTGGATTACTGCTCATTTGCACCTCCTGCTATATTGCGTTACTCAACTTAAAATATAATATAATCTCAATATTTGAATTTGCCAATTACATATTATGGTTTATATTTATTCTTATGGAATTTTGATAAGGAGAATTATGAAAAAGTTTCTG
>CAZEHZ010000156.1:0-2539 GCA_964512385.1 uncultured Victivallaceae bacterium
GGAGTATTTATCATGGCTCCCATGTAAGAAATTTTTCATTATAAGGAGAGAAAAAATGAGTGATTTCAAGAATTCCAAAACATATGCTAATTTAATGTACGCTTTTTCCGGTGAATCTCAGGCTCGCAACAAATATACCTACTTTGCCAGCGCCGCCCGCAAAGAGGGATATGAACAGATTGCCGCCATATTTGAAACCACCGCCAATAATGAAAAAGAACACGCAAAATTATGGTTTAAAGAGTTGGGTTGGCTCAGCACCAGTACGGCCGAAAATCTGGTCAGCGCCGCCGCCGGCGAACATGAAGAGTGGACGCATATGTATAAAAACTTTGCCGAAGAAGCCCGCAAAGAAGGGTATGCCGAGCTTGCCGCCCGCTTTGAACGGGTGGCGTTAGTTGAAAAACGCCATGAAGCACGCTACAATGCTCTGCTGGGCAACATTAAGGCGGGAAAAGTATTTAAGCGCACTCCGGCCGTGCGGTGGGAATGCCGCAACTGCGGGTTTGTATATGAAGGTGAAAATGCTCTGGAAATGTGCCCGGTCTGCAAGCACCCGCGCGCATTCTTTGAAATTGAAGGCGACAACTACTGAGCTGAATTCAAAACCGTACAAATGAATGTACGGCTTTGAATATAGAACTATGTTTTATGCCTTAGGCGTTCCAGCTCTATACACGCCTGCGCTGGATGCCTTTTGCATTATAGACTGTGTCTTAGTGCCCTGCAACGGCGTGTGTTGCGGGGCTTTTTTTATAAAAATAATCGGAGAAAATTTATGCGGAACTTGATTTTTGGGATTATCGGTATATTATGGGGCGGGACGGTATTATGGCGGCGCTTAACCGGAGGTACGGCCGAAAGCGGGGATGCCGCATACGATTCAGGAGCCAAATTTGGCCTGATTTTTGGCGGATTATTGGTGGTCGGCGGGATTTTTGCTATAGTAAAATATCTAAAAAACCGTTAAAAAAAAGTTCACCTGAAAAATGCTCAGGTGAACTCTGAAAAACTCTATTTTGTCGATAATGCAAAACCGGCTATATAGTTAATAATCAAAATGTTAATTTTTAAAATCACCTTTTGCATTATCGACTATTTTGCCAGAAAATTCGGATTTTCTTTAATCAAATTGGTACCGGTTTGCACTAAAATCGTGCCGTTGATCAACAAACTGGCGGCATTACCGATTTTGTCTTCTTTAACTCCGCCGGCCTGTTTTAACGGCTGTTCCAGCCGGGTAAACTCATAACTGAACGGGTAAACCGCCTTAGATGCCAATGGCCGCGACTTGCCGTTCTGCATAATTGTTGCACCCGGCATCGCCTTAAAACGCACATACGGCACATGATTGGTTTCTTCTATCACATGCACGGCGGTCAGGCAGTTATACGAACAACCAATCATCAGAATCTTGCCACCCATAGCCAGCAACTTGCCAAGCGGAGTGGCGGCGTCGCACGGCGTTATATCCTCGGAATGAGCGCAAAGTTCTTTAGTCAGCGGACCACGCACCGAATAGGAGTGCGACACATGCACACTGCGTTGTTCGGCGTATTCTGTGCGGAACAGCTCACTTAAAAAGCCTACGCATGAGGGGGATTTTTCAAAATCAAACACCGGCGCATCCTGTTCCAGCAAGTAAAAGGTAAATGCCGGAAACATCAGCGTGCCTTTCGGCCCCACGGTTTCAATCAATGCGTCTATCACGGTGTTGGCACCGCCATCTACCGGGCCGATACTTTTGTACGAACTATGCACGCACACCAAGTCGCCCGCCCGGAGGCCGATTTTTTTAAAGTCGGCCACTAAATCCTGTTTACTAAACATTTCACACCCTGTCTGTAATCGTTTTAACCATAATGTTATTTAAGCTTAAATTGCGCTTGAACGCAATATAATCCTCCGGAGAAAAGCCGCTGCGCCGCAAGGTCAGCCAACCGCTTTTACGGACAAACAGCATCAGCGTGTCCGCCGTTTCCGCCGCTACAGTGAATTCCGACAATTTATGCTCGCCTTTGCGCCCGCCGCACTCAATGCGCACGGTTCCGGCCTCGGTAATATTAATGGTGCTTATTTCGCCAAAACCCGGAGCTCGGCTCAATGAATTATATACCTGAAAAATCGTGATTCGCCGCCGCAGATACAGCACATAAAACAGATAAATAACCGTGCCGATCAGCAGTGTAATTCCCGGTTTGCCGAACGCCAGACCGTCGCGCACCGAATAGACCACTGCAAATACCATAAATGCCAGTCCCAGCCACATATATATGGATTTACCGATAAATAACTTATACCAGATTTCCACTTCCCGCTTGACTTCGGCGGCATCAAATTGCTGATGAAATTCAATCATAAGTCAGTAGTTCCGCATTTGAGGATTTACCTGGTTCTGCCGCAGGACTTCAAGCAGTTTTGCATATGTTTCCTGCCCTAAATGCGGCGCAAAAAAACAGATGCCGGTACGTTTGCCGAACCGTAGAAATACTCCGCGGGAGGTCATAAACGCCTGCGTTAAATCCTTCCAGTGAAATTG
>CAZEHZ010000157.1:0-2402 GCA_964512385.1 uncultured Victivallaceae bacterium
TACGACAAAAAGCACCGGAGGCTTCCAGCGGAGGCATGGTTAATGCCGGAGCGACTAGGCATAAAACATAGCTTTACGCTGAAAACCTTGCATTTATTGATGTAACTTTTAAAATTTAACATTTTGATTATTAACAATATAGCCGGTTTTGCATTATCGACTAATTTCAGGATTGAGAAATGGCTTTGTTCAAGTTACACAGTGACTATGCTCCGGCAGGAGATCAGGGCGAAGCCATTGCTCAGCTTACCCGCGGCATCAAGGCCGGAAAAGAGCATTTGGTACTGCGGGGCGTTACCGGGTCCGGCAAAACGTTTACGCTGGCGAATGCCATTGCTAAATGCGATCGGCCGGTACTGGTGTTGTCGCATAACAAAACGCTGGCGGCGCAGTTATACAGCGAATTTAAGAACTTTTTTCCCGAAAACGCCGTAGAATATTTCATCAGTTATTATGACTATTATTTGCCGGAATCCTATATCCCGCAAACTGATACCTATATTGCCAAAGATGCCAGCATTAATGAGAATATTGAAAAATTGCGTCTGGCCGCCACCAGCAGTTTACTGGAGCGTAAAGACGTAATCGTTGTGGCCAGCGTATCCTGTATCTATGGCTTGGGCTCACCGGAGGATTACGCCGAAATGAGCGTGTTGCTGACGGTTGGTCAGCACGTTAAGCGCAACGATTTTCTGCATAAACTGGTGGATATTCAATATGCCCGTAACGATGTTGCGCCCAAAGCCGGCGAGTTCCGGGTTCGCGGTGACTCCATTGATATTTTCGAACCGCAACGGGATGATTTTATCCGGGTCGGATTTTGGGGCGATGAAATTGAGTCGCTATCCCGGCATCATGCGGTCTCCGGCAAAGTAAAAAGCCGACCGCCGGAGATTCGTTTTTTCCCCTGCAAACACTTTGTTATGCCGGCGGAACGCATTGAAGAGGCGTGCCGCCGGATTACCGCCGAAATGAAAACTCAGGTGGCTCAATTTGAAAAACAGGGTTTGCTGGTGGAGGCGCAACGCCTTTATCAACGGGTGAATTATGATATGGAAATGATGCGTGAAGTCGGCTATTGCAGTGGAATTGAAAATTATTCGTTCCATTTATCCAATCGTCTGCCCGGCTCCCGCCCATACTGTTTAATGGACTTTTTCCCGAAGCATAAACTGACCATTATTGACGAGTCTCATGTAACTTTGCCGCAGTTGCAGGCCATGTATAAGGCCGACCGCAGTCGCAAACAGACGCTGGTGGAACACGGTTTCCGCCTGCCGTCGGCGCTGGAAAACCGCCCATTGCAGTTCCCCGAATTTCGAGAGCTGGCGGGGCAGACCATCTATGTGTCCGCCACCCCCGGCGATTTGGAAATGACCAACGCCGCCCAGCAGACCGTCGACCAGATTATCCGCCCCACCGGTTTACTGGACCCGGTGATTGAAGTCCGCCCGCTGGAGGGGCAGATAGACGATGTGATGGCGGAAATCCGCTTGTGCGCCTCCCGCGGCGAGCGGGCGATTGTTACCACCTTAACCAAAAAGAACTCCGAACGCCTGGCCGATTATTTAAGCGAAACCGGTCTGCGTTGCAGTTATCTGCATAGCGAACTCGATGCTTTGGAACGAGTTAGAGTTTTAAATAAATTACGTGACGGCGAGTTTGACTGTTTAATCGGCATCAATCTTCTGCGTGAAGGCATTGACTTGCCGGAAGTGGCGCTGGTGGCGATTTTAGATGCGGATAAAGAGGGATTTTTACGCTCCACCCGCTCTTTGGTGCAGGTGGCCGGCCGTGCCGCCCGCAATGTGAATGGCCGGGTTATTTTATATGGCGAACGCATTACCGACAGCATGCAGGAGCTTTTGGATATCACCAGCGCTCACCGTGAACGCCAGCAGGCGTATAATGAACTGCATCATATTACCCCCAAAAGCATTATAAAAGAGAAGCGTGAAACCATTGCCGACATTGTCGGCGCCAGTGTAAAAGCCGAAGTTCGCCGCCATCCGGAGCAGGCTCTTGCCGCCGTTTTAGGCTCCGAAGAAATTTCTCTGGAGTCCACCGGCAGTTTATCGCCCGCCGAGTTTAACTCCTTAGTCGCCAATTTAGAAGCCGAGATGTTCAAAGCCGCCGGCGAATTAGAGTTTGAGCGTGCCGCCTCCCTGCGTGACCAGATAAAAATCCTAAAAAAACCCTAATCCCCCATTTGACTTTTTTCCAACCGCACCTATTGTATATATGTACAAAATGCGGGTGTAGCAAAACGGTTATGCTCTAGCTTCCCAAGCTAGCGACGCCGGTTCGACTCCGGTCACCCGCTCCACTTTGGGTTCCTGTAAAAAAGCAACCGCAGGTTGTAAGAATAGAGCAACCGCAGGGTTGCAGTAAAAAAACAACCG
>CAZEHZ010000158.1:0-2162 GCA_964512385.1 uncultured Victivallaceae bacterium
CAAAAACATCAGTCATCATATTGCCCATAACCACGGCCGAGAAGCCCGGCGAGTGGGCGCTTAAAATCAGCCGGAACGGTTTGTCATCCGCCTTTAACTGCCGGCATAACTGCAACAACTTCAGTAAATCATCCTCAATTTTCCAAACCTGCTTATTACTGCCCCGGCCGAAGCTGGGCGGATCCAGCGCAATAAGCTGATATTTGGATTCCCGGCGGACTTCACGCTGACAAAACTTGGTTACGTCATCCACCATCCAGCGAATTGCGTCCGGCACATCAGCGTTCAGCTGGCGATTTTCCTGCGCCCATTCCACCATGCCTCTGGCGGCGTCCAAGTGAGTAACCGCCGCCCCGCCGCGAGCCATAGCCATCGAACCGATGCCGGAGTAGGCAAACAGGTTCAAGGCTTTTACATTATTGCCTAATTTGGGGATTTCCTGCTCAAAATATCGCCAGTTGGCATGTTGTTCGGCAAAAAAACCTAAATGACCGAACGCCGTCGGTTTAACCAGCAACGTAAAACCGGCATAACGCACCTGCCATGATTCCGGCAACGGTTGTTTATAGTTCCAATGGCCATTGCCTTTGTTGTCCCGTTCCAGCACGGCGTCGGCGGAGTCCCATTCGGCGGCCGGTAACTGCGGATGCCAAAAAGCGTTTAACGCCGGACGCACCAAACGATACGGGCCAACTTGTTCCAACTTCATCAAATTGCCGCTGTCCAGCAGCTTATAATCCAATAACTGATTTTTATTCATCGTTTTTTAATGCATTTTCTTTAATTAAATAAGATTTGTAACTGTAAACGATGCGGCCGTTGCACACCGTCATCAGAGGGCGATTGGTCTGGCGGTCAAAAATAGCAATATCCGCTCTGGTGCGTGGCGCTAATTCGCCACGGTCAAACAACTGCAATGAATGTGCCGCATTTATGGTAACGGCTTGAGCCGCAATAATTTCAGACGTTTCAGCGTAAGACATTAACGAGTGCCAGCCGTCATCCAGCATCGTTGTTGTGCCGGTCATAAATCCGGACGTCGAGCGGGATGCCTCATTTTCAACCACAATATCGGTAGGCCCGATATGATAATTCCCTTCCGGCATACCGGCGGCCATAATTGCGTCGCTGATCGCCACTACACGGTTGGCCGGTTTGCAGCGGCAGGCCAGATTAACCATGCGGGGGTTAATATGGCGGCCGTCAATAATCAATTCGGTGGTTACCCGGTCATCGGTTAACGCCACCGAGGTCAGCGACAGCTCCCGTTGATGTAAAGGCGGCATACCGTTGTACAGATGAGTAACGCATCTTGCCCCGGCGTCGATTGCCCGTAAGGTGGCGGCTTCCCCGGCCTGCGAATGCCCCATGGACGGGCTGACATTAGCGGTAATCAGAATTTCCACTAAATTAGTGGCTCCGGCCAGTTCCGGGGCAAAAGTCATCCGCTTAATCAAGCCTTGCCCGGCGGCCAGAATTTCTCTGGCATATCCTAAATCTACTTCGCCCACATACTGCTGAGCACCGCTCTTATATTGGCTTAGAAACGGCCCTTCCACATGAATTCCCACGGCGTCGGCGCCGGAGTAGGAGTTGCGCATCATGCCGGCCAGCCGGGACAAATTATGCAGCATAACATCCGGCGCATTGGAAACGATGGTCGGCACAAAGGTGGTAATGCCGCGGCGGGCCAAACACATGCTCATTGCCTCCAGCGTAGTATCGGACGAATCGGGAGTAGAAGCGTCAAACCCGCCGGCGCCGTGGATATGAGTATCAATAAACCCCGGCATGGCGTAAGCGTTTTCGATTTTATACACCTCCAGTTCGAGTTCATCAAGTGCGAACCCGGAGACTCCGCCGACAGCGATAATGCGGTCATCTTCACACAGGATGCCGATATCCTCAATGCGCCGCACCGGAGTCAACCCGTAGTCGGTAATATAAAGTCTTCTTACTCTTTTCATATTTCCTCGCTTGTATAAATAAAAGTATCCAAACTATAAGTTATCCTTTTCGAGCCAAAATTCAACATCCAAGGTTAAAATTTTGCTGATTTTTTCCATTTTTAATATTACAGCACAAATTTTGAGCATTGATGATTATAATAGTCGATAATGCAAAAGGTGATTTTTGTTGTAGACAAGGCGGCAAGTAGCGAA
>CAZEHZ010000159.1:0-2104 GCA_964512385.1 uncultured Victivallaceae bacterium
CTGCGGTGTTTGGCTAAGGCGGCGTTAAAATCATCAACCCGGAATGCCAGATGCATTTCATTATCGCCCAGATTATACGGTTCCTTCCAATCGCGCAGCCAAGTTAATTCAAGCTGAAAACTGGTTTGATTATCGGTTAAATAGACGATGATATAACTGCCGTCATCCGCCGTAATCCGTCGACACTCGGTCAACTCCAGAGCCTCGGCATAGAATTTCAGACTGCGTTCCAGATTAAGCACATTAAAATTATAGTGAATAAAATGAAATTTCATAATCAAATCTCCTGTAAAAAGTCTTCGGCGAACTTAGGCAGTACAAAACTGGCTTCATGAATTTGCGGAGTATAGTAGCGTAATTTGCGCTGCATCTCCGCCGACGGCAGGCGAGCCGGCTTACGCACATTCCGCCCGGCAGACACCACGCTGGCGCCGATTGTACCGGTTGGATAAGTCGGCACCAGCATCAACGCATAGTTATACTGATTAAACAACTTCCGATTGATACGCATCAGCCGTTGAATAACCTGCGGGTGCAGAAAAATTGATTCGGATTGCGAAGCGATAACGCCGTCCGGTTTCAGTGCATTTTTCATTTTGGCATAAAACGCCTCATTAAACAGCGACTCGCCGGGGCCGATCGGGTCGGTAGAGTCCACAATAATCACGTCATAGCAACTATGTTTATCCGCCACAAACACACTGCCGTCCGCCACATGCAAATGCACTCTGGCGTCGTCAAACCCGCAACTCAGCGATGGCAAAAACTTCTTGCACACCTCAATTACCTGAGCATCGATTTCGCAGATATCGATATTTTTCACACAGTCATGCTTAGCGATTTCGCGCAACATGCCGCCGTCGCCGCCGCCGATAACCAGCACATTTTCCGGATTTGGATGAGCAAACAACGGCAGATGCGCCAGCATTTCCTGATAGGCAAACTCATCATATTCAGTAAGTTGAATAATACCATCGAGCAACAGCATTCTGCCGCATTTGCTGGTTTGATACACATCAATCTGTTGAAAACTGCTTTTTCCGCTGTATAAGTGTTCCGTAGTTTCCACGGTAAACCCGAACGACGGCCCGACTTCAGACACCCATTCCCCCATAACTACCTCCTTACCGCCACCTGCATTCGATAATGACGGCCATAAAAATTAAATAACGCCTGTTCAGCCGCGATTCTTGGTTCAAAGAATTTGGTTGAAAACAAATCCAAATACACGCACTCATTCTGCCACGAGACATTGCCGGAGACCAGCGACCCGTTGTTCAGCGTCCGGCAAAAGGTCAATCCGCCGCCCTTGTTGTCGGCCTCAAACGGAGTAACGGTGCACTCGCCGTCGCCGGACAATCCCAACTGCATGCAGAACTCATCCACGGCCTGTTTTACCGCCGCCGGGCTATGCAGTAAACCGATCTCCACCTCCCGGATATCGATACTGCAGAGCAGTCCCCATGCCTTCATGGAATCGAACTTGGTTCGCCACGCCAAAGCGTAATTGCAGGTACGGTCGGCATAAACCGGCACCATGCGCTCCACGCCGTTATTGCCCACAATGCCGCGATTCATTACGCTGGAAATAATCATGGATTCAGACTCCAGCATACTCCGGAGTGTCTCCACCGCCACTTGAAAATCGATACTTTCGCCGCAGGTAAAAATATCCACGGCGGCATAATCGTGTTCCGGCCAGGCATGTACCGAAAAGTGTGATTCGGCAATAATCACAAATCCGCTTACGCCCTGCGGAGTAAAATCATGGAAGTTACTGCCCAGGATATGCGCTCCGCTTTTTTCTGCGGCGGTTAAAAAAATCTTTTCCATCCGTTCGGCGTCGGCCAGAATTTCCGAATTACAGTCATAATATTCGACTGTAAGGTGCTTGCCTAACGCAAAATCTTTCTCCTCATCCATCCTCTCACTCATAATCATTCTCCGCCAATCAAATATTTAGTCGATAATGCAAAACCGGCTATATTATTGACAATCAAAATTTTTAATTTTCACAAACACATAAATAAACGCAAGGTTTTGAGCGTAGAACTATGTTTTATGCCTTGTCGCTCCGGCATTAACCATGCCTCCGCTGGAAGCC
>CAZEHZ010000160.1:0-1945 GCA_964512385.1 uncultured Victivallaceae bacterium
AATTGAGGGAAAATACAACCTTATTTTGCGTTTTTTTATGTTTTTTATCTACAATAAATTATCCACCCGGAACAACTATAGTAACGTGCTAATCTATAACGATTTAAAAAGCGTTTATTTTTACAGCGTATTGACCGGTAAAACGTCGCTTTTTAGTGATGTTTTTGAGCCAATTCGAGATGTCGAATATTTTTGCCAAAATCGCTTACCCCTGCGGACTCGTGTCCGGCGTGGCGGCGGTATTACTGGACTCCTTTGCGGTATTGGCTCCGTAGCCGTAACCGTAGCCATAACCGTAACTGTAGCCGTAGCCGTAAAAATTGTTCTTTTCGGCAAAGCGATTCAGCACTACGCCCAGCAGATTTACTTTAGTCTGTTGAATGACGGAGATAGACTCTTTGATTAACGGCTCATGCGTATAGTTACTGCGAAGCACCAGCAGAGCCGCATCGGACAGGTCGCAAATTATCGAGGCATCGGCCAGCGCCAAACAGGGCGGCGTATCCAGAATCACATAATCGTATAACATTCTGACTTCGGCAATTAGCGCCTTAAATTTGCTGGAACTTAACAAATTAGACGGATTGAGCGGCGTCGGCCCGCAGAATAGCACATCTAAACAAGCCATCGACACATTGTGATTTACCACTTCCGGAAATTTCTTTTCGCCCACCAGAATATTTACAATGCCTTTTTCAACTTTTCGTTTAAAAACTTTGGTCATGGTGGGTTTGCGTAAATCGCAATTAATCAACAAAACTTTTTTGCCGATTTCCGCAAACGAGGCGGCAATATTGGCCGAGATAAACGATTTTCCTTCGGCCGGCACGGTACTGGTCAGCATTAAAACGGTGGCACTGCCCGGTTCCACCGCAATGCCGGCATACTGTAAATTTACCCGCATGGCACGAAAACTTTCCGAGATTTGAAACCGCGACTTGCTGGAATCCTCGGTGGCTAAAATGGCGTTTCCCTGCCGATTTTTATCGGCCAGACGCTTGTCAAACGGAATCGTTCCCACTACCGGCAGGTCGAGCCGTTTGGTAACATCGGCCGGAGTTGACATGGTGTTGTCAAACATAAACAACAGCACAAAAATGCCATACAATCCTCCGCCGGCTAAGATGGCGGCAATTAACGTATTAAGCAATATACGCGGACTAATGGGGCTTATCGGCACTTTGGCATTGTCTATAATCTGCACATTCTGCACCCGGATAATATTCTGAACTTCGCCGGTAAAAACTTCACCGTAAGCGTTGGCAATGGTGGCGGCGGCCAGCGGAGATTTACAGTCTACGCAGACTTCAATCAAGCGGGTTTGCCGAATCAGATTGATGGTAACTTTATATTGTATATTGGGCGGCACCTGATTGTCGCGTTGTAAAATCTGGTTTACGGTGTCTTTGATCCGGTCGGTATTCAGAAGCTCTTTATAGTCGTTTACCAGCTGCAACCCCAAGGCTAACTCCTGCGTAATATTGCTGATTGGTTCATTAGGACTGCGTGGAATCGCCATTTGATATTCGGCCGGCTGATGGTCAATAATCACCCCGAAATACAACTTAGCTGTAGCTCTAAAAGTCGGCTTTATGCAGTATTTGCTGTACGAATAAGACAAAATTCCGCCTAACAAGGCCGCGATAAACACCCATTTCCACCGCACCATAAAAATTCGCCATAATTGCAGAACATCCAACTCACCCATTTTTCGCACCCCAAGTTTCTGTTTGATAAAAATTATTACGCCAAGCATAAATTTTTGCCCAGCCTTATTTTACCAACCCCCAAAACAATGTCGGTAAAATAAGGCCTGTTTATTGCTAAAGCAACAGGGCAATATAACAGCTGGATGCAGTGCGTGAACCGGATAACATAGCAAGGCTACGGGACGGCACGTTAGAAAATTCGATAATTGAAAGGAGTACGGATATTGAGTGTTTAG
>CAZEHZ010000161.1:0-1582 GCA_964512385.1 uncultured Victivallaceae bacterium
ATATACAACCTCTATATATATCAATAAAAATATGTTTTTCAAAACGATTATAATTAGTCTGAATAAGACTTTTAAAATTTAATATTTTGATTATTAACTATATAGTCGTTTTTGCATTATCGACTAAAAATTTTTTTTACACTGACGTTTTAACTAAGCGTATCATTCCCCTCCGGATTCTAATGGTTACGGCCAAAAAATCTGGCACATTCTACGGCGTGATGCCAAGCGTTCAGCAGTTCGTAACGTTTTTCAAGCGGCATCTGCGGTTGAAATATTTTTTCATTGGGATTCTGCAATTCAAGCTCTTGCGGTTGACTCCACACTCCGGCGGCGATTCCGGCCAGATAAGCGGCACCGGCGGCGGTACGCTCCACGGAGCAGGGGCGGGCAACCGGCGTATTAAGAATGTCGGACTGCATTTGCAGCAGAAAATCATTGGCACAGGCGCCGCCATCCACCTGCAATATCTTCAACGGCAAACCGGAATCCAGTTTCATGGCCTCCAGAACATCGTACACCTGATATGCGATTGATTCTAAAACGGCCCGGATCAAGTGGTTTCGGTTTACTCCTCTGGTTAACCCCACCACCATTCCACGGGCATAAGGGTCCCAATACGGCGCGCCCAAGCCGGTAAACGCCGGAACAATAAAGCATCCGCCGGTGTCCGCCACTTGCCCGGCGGCATTGCAACTGGCGGCGGCATCGGGTATCAACTGCAGTTCATCACGCAACCACTGAACGGCAGAACCGGCGGAGAATACGGAGCCTTCCAGCGCATAGTTAATTTTACCATTCACGCTCCAGCCAATGGTGGTCAATAAACCTTGAGTGGAGTGTACTGCCGTACTGCCGGTATTCATTAACATAAAACATCCGGTGCCGTAGGTATTTTTGGCCATACCGGGCGAAAAACAGCATTGCCCGAACAAGGCGGCCTGCTGGTCGCCGGCGGCACCGCAGAGAGCGATTGCACCGCCAAACAGTTCCGGTCTGGTTACGCCGTAAAATTGACTGTTTCCGCATGGGGTGGGGAGCATGGCGGACGGGATATTAAATAGCTGCAGCAGTTCGTTGTCCCACGCTAAAGTATGAATGTTAAACAACATGGTGCGTGAGGCGTTGGCATAGTCGGTAACATGAGTTTTGCCGCCGGAGAGTTGCCAGATAAGATAACTTTCCACCGTACCGCACGCCAATTCGCCGTTTTCGGCACGTTGCCGCAACCCCGGAGTGTGATCCAACAGCCATTGCAGTTTGGAGCCGGAAAAGTATGCATCAATCACCAAGCCGGTTTTAGCACGAATCAAAGATTCCAGCCCGTCATTTTTCAGTTGTCCACACCGTTCCGCCGTGCGTCGGCACTGCCAGACAATGGCCGGAGCCGCCGGTTTTCCGGTTTTCCTATCCCATATTACTACAGTTTCCCGTTGATTAGTAATACCGATTCCGGCAATTTGCGCGGCCTTGATTCCGGCTTGCCGAATCGCTTTTCGAGCCACCGAGATTTGTGCCGTCAATATCTCTTCGGCATCATGCTCCACCCAGCCGGGCTTAGGATAAAATTGCGTAATTTCCT
>CAZEHZ010000162.1:0-1511 GCA_964512385.1 uncultured Victivallaceae bacterium
ATATGCTTTTAACCGCGGCGGGCGGAGTGGCTAAGGTAGTGAGCTGGGCTTTACAAAATATCCCCGGATTAAATTTTTTAGTCGCCGCTTGTGCCGGCGTAGTGATGATGACCGTCGGGGCGTTCGGTGCTTTAAAAATTATTGGTGCCGTAAAGACCGGCATACAAACGCTGATTACCGGATTCCGGATTTTAAGGGTGGTTTTATATCAAAACCACTTGTTGACGTTAAAACAGATTGCGGCCTGGCTTTGGCAAAAAAGTGTGCAGACTGCCTGCGCCGTGGCCAACGGCTTAATGACGGCCGCCCTATGGCTGTATAATGCCGCCCAAATTCCGGCCATTGTGGCGACTTGGGCTTTTACCGCCGCTTTACTGGCCTGCCCGGTTACATGGATCGTGCTGGGGATTGTGGCTTTAATTGCCGCTATCGTGGCGCTGATTGTTTATTGGGATGAGGTTACGGCTTTTGTGTACAAGTATGCCGATGCGATTCTGGCGATTTTAGGGCCGATCGGCTGGGTGGTGCTGGCTTTTAAGCACTGGGACACCATTAAAGAGATTATCGGCTCCATTTGGGACTATATCAAAGAGTTTTTTAACTGGATCGGCGGAGTGGCCGGCAAAATCGGTAACTTTTTTGCCAAATTTTTTGGCGGCAATAACTCCGTAAACATAGAAAATATCCGCAACGATCAACCGGTGGTGGAAGGTGGCGCCGTGGGGCGGAATAAAGATATTGCCGCCGGCGGGGTGCGTAATACCACCAATAACAGCAATACCACTAATTATGGCGGTGTAACCATTAACTCCAGCCGGGCGCTGACTCCCGGCGAGCTGGAAGAGTACATGCTTTTACAATCATAAGGGACAAAATGCCAACTTACCGCGATATAAAAATTTTAAATGATGATTTAGCCCTGGACGGGGTTAATGCCCAAATTATTTATGATTTGGACGTGATTATCCAGGACTTGACTAATGCCCTGCGGGAGTCCGGACTGCTGTTAGAGCTGATCGGCGAGCGGTCAAGTGTACAGCGGTGTTTAATTGAGCAAAAAATTATTTTATTAATGGAGGCTGACGCCCGGATTATCCCCGGCACCGTGGAGCTGACCAGCGTAACCTCCGGCAACTATCTTTTGACCGGGGAAACTTATGATTTCGGGGCCGTGGAGCTTAAAATTTTGGAGGATTTATGATTGACGAAAATATTTTAACCGCAGAACAAAAGGTTTTTTTGACGGCCGTAAAAGATGCCGGATTTCCGGCCGATGACGCCGCTTTTAATGCGGACTTGCAGACGCTGGCCAACAATGCCAATCTGCCGATTGCCAACCCGTCTAAATACTCGGCGTTTTGGTGTTTTGTTAAGTCTGCCCTTACCGACTCCACCAAAATGTTAATCAAAACTTTGGTGACGCAGGCGATGCCCGGCTTTTATGTTAAGACTGCCGCCGGCGGCACGGTAAAAGGTGATTTTACCGGTTGCTTTGGCGGCCGGTTTGCGGC